>JBIIOE010000069.1:0-19185 GCA_044337105.1 Bdellovibrionota bacterium
TCGACAAAAAGCCTATTTTACAGGCTTTTCACGCTTCCAATTACACTAGCGACGATGTTGAAGAGTCTAACCAATTGAATTTATGGAGCCTTCCTATTGGACAGTAGTGGCACGAGCACGTTCACGTCGGGATAATACCGAGTCCTACCCACTCGATTCCGCGATGACCCCCTTTTAATTGTAGGCTCCGATGAGAGCGGGCTTGTGAGAGCAACTGAAGTATCTGACCATCCGTTTTTTATCGGAACGTTATTCGTGCCTCACGCTCGGGCGCTCCAGGGAGAATCTCATCCACTGCTTGAAGGGCTGGTCGAGAGCGCTCGGCAAATCCGCGATGGTGAGTTTCAGAAATTAGGCTTATAATAAGTTTGTCTTGGCAAGCTTCCTAAGGAGGCCTGCTTACCTAATACGTTCTCTCCTACACTGAAGGTGCCTAAATGCTCGAGTATAACCCGTCACTAAAGACCGAGAATGCGCTGATAATTAGTCTACAGCGCGACAACTCGGCATTAGGGGTCAAGGACTCTGAATGGCGAGAACGGTTGGCACTGGTAGAAACCGATGCAACGGTCGGAATCCGACACGCAGCGATATCTGGAAGCGCCGATTACCGTACTCACGTTGCGGCGATACCGGTCCAGGTAGGGTGCCATTATCATGCCGAAGGGGATGAAAAGTATGCTGTCGTCGAGGGCCAAGGCATACTGTACTTCGGCAAAATCGAGAACGGACAGGTGAGACCTGAATCGTGGCGTAGCATAGCAGTCAGCATGGGAGATAGTTTTATTATTCCCGAGGGATATGCGCACCAACTTCGCAAGACAGGAGAGGGTGACCTAACTATAGTTTTCGGTTGTCCGGATTCGCATCTCGAGAATGACCGGTTTATGTTAGAAGACGCTCCCAACGAGGTCGGCGGATTATCGGCAGATAGCACCAGCAAGTAGCGAAGACGAGCCACAGACTCTCATCGTCCCGCTAGCCTCATTGCTCTGGCAGAAATTTAAATGAAACGGCAAAAGACCACCTCATCATGAGGCTCAAGTTACATGATGAGCAGGAATGCGCGACCTCTTGGTAGCGAGAACGTGAAGGTTGAGTTGCTCGCCGATCCTCGCGATAGTACTAATCCCGCATCAGAGCATCGAGTACTGCCTTTGGCCCAAGTGGTTTTTCGATCATTCCACTCACGACAGCATCTCTCGGTGTATTCTGCGCGACCGGTGTGGCGCAGGCGATGAATACCCGCCCTGAGTCCTCAGGAAGCTCCTTTCGCACCATCTGCGCCAATTCGTAGCTCGACATAGTGTCGACGTCCTCGTCGATAACTACGGCGGAATATGCGTTTTTATGCACTGCGTGCACTGCGTCCATCGCCATGCCTACGCCGTCCACCACCGCACCCAGTTTTTCAATTACTCGCATGAGGGTGTCTCTGATAACAGGGTCCGACTCGACAACGAGCACCGATTGACCCGAGAGTGGCCGCGCCCCTGCAACGTCGAGCGCTTGCTCTGCAGTTGGCGTCCTCTGTGTTGCCGGAGCCGCTCGGTTGAGAATTACACGTATGGAGGTACCCTTGTTCTTTTGGCTTGAGACAAAAATTCCGCCTCCCTCGAGCTCTACTAAGGCCTTGGTGAGGGCTAGGCCGATGCCGCTACCTGCCTCGTCGCTAGTACGCTGACGCTGAAGGTGCCACAGCGGATCGAAAACTCGCTCAAGATCCTGCTCGGGGATTCCAATACCTGTGTCGCATACGTCTATACTTACCGACTCTGAATCTGGGCCAACGCCAGCGAAGACGCACACCTTCCCTCCGGAGGGGGTGAATTTGATGGAGTTCTGCACCAAATTGAAGAGTATCTGCTTCACGTGCTTGGGATCGACTTCTACCCACAACGCCTCCTCGCTGTGGACGACCTCTATCGAAACTCCCTTTCGTCCTGCACTCGGTTCGAGTAGCCCAACGACAGAGCCTACCACCTGATTAACGAGAAGCGCCTGTCTCACACTGGAGAGCTGCCCACTCGCACCGCGCGTCAGATCGATAAAATCATTCATGAGCTTCAGCACGTACTCTCCGTGATCCTTGATATGGTGGAGAGTTGTTCGCTCGGTCTCGCGAAGCTGGTCTTTCAAGAGGAACTCCAACGAGTCGGCTGCGCACACGATCGCTGCAATCGGATTCTTGAGTTCGTGAGCAACTTCTTTGGTCAAGCGTCCTTGCCGCTGAAGGGCCTGAGTTGTCTCAGCAGCCAGGTTCTGGAAACGGCGCGCTTTTTCGTCGAGCGTCCTTATCTTGGAGCGATAACGCCACGCAAGTGCGAATCCGCACACAGCGCACACTCCACCCAGAATAATACTTGTCAGGTTCTGTACCAACATCGGAACTACGCGCTCGGCAAACGACGCGAGGCGCCCTTTTGAACTACCTGCGAACTACCTGAACCACTCAGGAAGAACCACATAACACGGGCTACACAACCGGGCTTACGCCCCAGGTATCAAGCCCGCGCACTCATTAACCAACTATCAAGTGTATCGGAGCTTCGTTTTGGTGCCTTGAAGGGATTTTTAGAGGGGAATATCTGCTGAAAAATCGCTAAGAAGCGTGTCAGCGGCAGGTGCTAGCTCTCACTATCTCATCCGCTGCCTCGAGCGGCGTTCGTGTACGAGCCACGCACTCACGCGCCAGTTGCTCTATCAACTCCTTCTTGCCCTGTAGGGCCGTAGTCGCAATGCGCTCGGCCGCCAAAGAATGCAGCGTCTGTGCAACGATTTTGAGCCGACGTGCTTGGCCTTTCGATGAGTTCTGGAGCCATACGCCATGCTCGCGGATCGAATCAACCACCGCCTCTGTACCTATACCGGTTGTAGCTACCGTCTTGAAAACTTTTGTCCTCCAACTATCTTGGGAGGACTCTTCCAGCGAAAGGAGTGCGTACAGATCCTTTTCCAGAGCGAGCGCACCATCCCGGTCAGCTTTGTTGATCACGAAGAGATCCGCTATCTCCATCAAACCCGCTTTGATGATCTGTACGCTATCACCCATACCCGGTACGAGAACAACAACACACGTATCAGCCGTTCGAACAACATCCACCTCTGCCTGACCTACCCCGACGGTCTCAATTATCACTACGTCGAAGCCTGCACAGTCGAGGACATGCACGGCTTCGAGCGTGGCTTTTGAGAGCCCTCCGAGCGAGCCCCTGGTGGCCATACTACGAATGAATACAGAGGGGTCGTCACACGAATGATTCATGCGAATACGATCCCCAAGGATTGCCCCTCCGCTGAAGGGACTCGAAGGATCAACGGCCACAATAGCCACGGACAAGTTACGTTGCCGGTATGACCGTGCGAGCTGATCAACCAGCGTTGACTTACCTGCCCCTGGCGAACCGGTTATACCTACTACGTGAGCACGACCTGCTGGGCGCCTGAGAGAGGCCGCCAAACTACGTGCATGCGTATCCCCCACTTCTATGCGCGTTATCAAGCGAGCTACTGCTCGGAAGTCCCGGGCCAACGTCTTGGTCTTGAGCTCGTCATCGGTCAACCTCATAGTCCGATGGTACTTCTCAGGCGGCTGTTACGCCAACTGAATAATGTCGTTCAAGAGCTGGTTGATCGTAGTAATGATACGCGAGCTCGCCTGGAATCCACGTTGCAAGGTAATAATCTTGACGAACTCCGAAGCTATATCAACCGTTGAAAGCTCAACCGATCCAGACTTTAGCGCCCCGAAAGTACCAGAGGTCGGGCGTCCGACGATCGGTTCTCCCGATGACGGTGACTGAGACAGTAGATTCTTACCGATACGGGTCAATCCTTCTGGACTCGCGAAATTCACCAGACCCACTGTTCCGATGAGGGCTGTCTGTCCGTTCGACAACACCGCAGAGATCTGCCCGTTCTCTCCGATGTTCACATCAGTCACGGCTCCGATACCTTTTCCATCTTGTGAGATGGAAAGGATGTTGGCGTTGGCCGAATACTGCGTGAAAGGCGAGAAATTAACACTCAAGTTAGTCGGATTTGCGCCGTTGTTCCAAGCAATTGAACCTTGAATATCCGGAGTGTCCGGTGTTGCAGGAGCCGTACGCTGCCCATCTCCCCTGAAGGTCATGACCTTTTGAGAGTTCGCCGGAGTAGTAACATCGATCAGACGCGGAAACCCAGATACGGTGGGATTTGCATCTATCTCTTCGTTACTCACATACGCTCGTGCAGTATATTCATTCGGCGCAGTGTGAAAGAAGAAGAAGGTGACAGTGTGCGTTTGGCCGAGGGAATCGAAGATATCAACGACGGTCGAATACGCTGCCGCGTTATTCAGGTCGGCATACGTTGTAACCGGTGGGTTAGCCGCCGTATCGGGGATCGGACCCGTCATCACTGGCGAACTTGCGTTTACATTTCCGGCGATTGAAACGGTTGTCGTGGCGACACTGCTCTGCTCAATCGCGTTGATGTTGAGAGGCTCGAGAGCTCCGCTGCCGTTGGAAGGGAATCCCAAGACTGCGAGGCCTCCTTGGTTTACTACATACCCAGAGGAGTCGACCTTGAAATTTCCAGCGCGAGTATAGAAGCGCTGCGCGTCTTTGGCTACGACGAAGAACCCGTTGCCATCGATCGCGAGGTCGAGAGCACGCCCTGTGAACTCAAAGGTTCCCTGCTCGAATACGGTACTGACAGCTGCCAAGGAGGATCCGCTACCCACCGCCACACTACCGGCGCTATCTCCTGCCATTAAGTCCTCGAATTCGGCTCGACTAGCCTTGAATCCGATCGTGCTGGCGTTCGATATGTTATCACCAACAACAGCGATAGCTGCTCCATGACTTCCGATACCCGCACGCCCTGCGAATAGACCATTGACGATACTCGACACGTGAATCTCCCGTCCAAAAAACCTTATTTATCGATTTCCGGGAACACCTCTCCCGTGCAGCCTAACCAAAGCCGCAAAACCTTGTCTGATCGTCCATGAGGTTACTCAACGAGCACGTCCGTGTGCTGGAATACCTATTTTCCCGCCGGAGTGGGCGGGAGTGTTACTTCTCGAACTTTACTGATCGACACTTCACGTCCTCCGACCATCAACTTCGGATCTGGTCCGGGGATGAATCCCGTGACGAGACCACTCGAGAGGGCGGTAGGTTCGAAGGCGGAGCCTGAACGACGATCGAGCGCCGATACTTTGATCCCGTACACACCATCAGGAACAGTTAATTGCTCGAGCGATACAAGCTGCTTGCCGGCTTCGAGAGCCCCGAGCGATATCTCTCCAACCACCTCACCGGTCTTACTGAGCAACTGTACTTCCACACTCGCCGCATCCTGCGCCAAATTCAACTGGAGCTGCCCACCTTGGCCACCCTCTACTGTAACTTCCTTACCGTCCATCACAACCTGTTGCCCCAAATATCCTGCTATGGAGCTCATACTGCTGTTCTGATTACCGATCTTTTGATCTATCGAGATTAGCTTCTCGACCTGCGTGAACTGAGCCAGCTGCATCGCGAATTGCTGCGGGTCCATGGCATTTTCAGGATCCTGGTTCTTCAGCTGCGTGATGAGGAGTTGCAGAAACTCGGTCTTTCCGAGCTCGTCGTTACGCTGCTTAGTCGCCGTCGCGCCTGTAGGGTAGGCTGACGATACACCGCCGAATTGTCCGTTTCCGCTTGGAATGAAGGTATTAGCCATGATCTATACCAAATCCTCTTACGCCACCCAGTGGTCGAGTATTGCGCTAGTCACCCGAGAGGTGCTTGCTTCAGAGACTTCAGCAATTTTATTGCCAAATGTATTTTCAACTACTTGCGCCTCCTTACCCGGCATGTTGTTCCGCTCTTCCTGGAAAGTCTTTCCGTCAGACAAATTCTGTTCTCCTGCAGGGGCCCTTGAGTCCTCCTCCTCGGATACCGTTACGGTGACGTTATCGACATCCAGTCCGAGCTTTCTCAGTGCGCTTTGGAGCTCGTGCGCCCTGTCACGCAGCACCTCACTAACCTGCGGGCTCTCAGCCGTGAGTCGTGCGTGTAGAAGGCCTTCTCGAAGGCTTACATCAACCTTCACCTCACCTACGTTAAACGGCTCGACACGGAACCTGATGGTCTTACCATCGCGGCTACGCGCAGCCTCCTTCATCGCACTCTCGACCTTCTCCAGCATTCGATGTATCTGCACAGGGGTCATGGGTTTGGCCGTCTTTTGATAGTCGGCTCCGCGAGCGCTGCGCGCCTCACTAGCCGCCCCTACTACCTGTCCTGACAACATCCCGCGCTTTGCAGCACCCTCAGGCTGAGAAGAACCGATACCTCTAGTGCTTTCAAATGCTTGGCGGAGAATTGCGAGCTGAATGGACATGTCGCTCGCTCGATTTGGGGTATTCTCCGTTGGTGAGGTGGCGTTACGTTGCAAAAGCTCAGATCCTTGCTTGGCAAACTGCCCCTGGCGCTGCTCCGCTTCTTCACCGAACGGGATCGGCGAATCACCCTTTTCACCTTCAACCCTTGTCTCTGGAGAGATAGCTGCGGGCAAGGCCTGCGATTGTTGCGGGGCGTCCTCGAGCTCCTGCGGCCTCTGCGTCAACTCTGCGGCTACTTTCGGAGTAGCCTTCTCGACCGTGGCACCCTCTTGGATGTCCTCGGACTGCGTCGGAGGCCTCATGACCAGCCCTTCTTCGATCGCCAGTGCCTGCTCCTCTACTACTGGCTCTGCGTGCGACGGTTCACTATGAATAAGCTCCAGCTTTTCACCGCTCTCGACGGGCTCGTGCGCCAGCTCCGGCTGTCTATCCCCAGCATCCTCCTGCTCAGCCAATTCTGAGTCGGTGGAGGAAGGATCTTCTTGAATTTGGGCATCCTGCGTTTGTTCGGGGACGGCGGTTTTAGCGGCAGAATCATCGTGTTGGACGAGGTGCTCCTCGCTCTCTTCGCAACTCTCTGTCGGTGCTTCTGAAACGGAGGGCTCTCGCTGGATAACAGGATCTGGCTGTTGGGTCAGGGCTCCAGCTTGAGCCGCAGCCAAAGCCATACTGAGCGCAGACACCTCGTCGGTGGCAGCCGCCGCTCGCCCGCGAGCTCGATCGAGCAGCTCACGGAACTCATCAGCTTTCTCTTGGTCAGTAGCCTCGCCAGTCACTTCGAGATGTATAGGGAAACGAGTAGCATCAGAGCCCTCGCCGCCGTGCAGACGTCGAATCATAGAGCGTTCACATTTATCTAAATGTGGGCGGCTTCTCCTGAGCCGAGATGTCGCGTCCTGCACCATCCCACGGTTGATTTCTAATGAATGGTCTCAAGCAAATACGTTGCCAGGGTGGCAGATCAGATATATCAGCGACTTGCCAGCTTGGCGGTGCTGTTACTCGGAGTTTTTTGCCGTTCTGCCTCGGCAAGGAAATGAGCGCTACAAAGTTTCTGCCGCACTACTCCAGCCGCACGCTCAGCTTTTCAAACTCAGCGCAAAACGGCTCGATGCTGAAAT
This sequence comes from Bdellovibrionota bacterium, assembly GCA_044337105.1. Taxonomy (GTDB): domain Bacteria; phylum Bdellovibrionota_C; class UBA2361; order UBA2361; family OMII01; genus OMII01. The sequence continues at coordinate 7,498 of JBIIOE010000069.1, forward strand.
TCCGTTCGAGGGCCTGCAGATCCTCGGTCGAGATCCCCTCCCTGTCGAGCACCACGGTTATCCCGTTTGCGATCGCATCACTCAGAAGCTCCGGACGCTCGACAGCGACGTGCGGATACACCTCCTCGACTCCCGCTTGTAGCAACCACGATGCCCGGTGATCGCGCGGATCTATGTCCACCCCATGCGGAGCTTCGACCCTGCTCCACACCAGCACCTTCGACGCCAATTCGGTGTGTCGCGACACTGGTACTAGAGTCCGGTCTGACGCACGAACTACGAATTCCTCGTTCAGAACCGAATGCCGGGCACTCACTACAAGAGCATTAACCGGCGCACATCCCCTCAGCTTACCGATTCTTTCCAGCGCAGAATGGCGCATCGACGAAATAGCTGCGGGCGATTTGACGAGCCCGACCACAAGTACAAGGCACAGCGCCCCAATTGCAAAAACCCTCTTCGGCACGATACTGGCGACACGACACGCCACAAGGATGCCACACACCACCTCGAGAGCGAGAAAGAAACGAATCGTGGAATAGAAATACACGAGATGGACGATCATTTGCGGCACGAGCGCCAATCCAACGAAGACGAGAACCCTTGACTCGTGAGTATCAAGCCTCAAACGGTCTCGCGTCTTCGTAGACAGAGGAAACAAGCCGACCACTGAAAACGCAAGAAAGACCGGATCTTTGACGAGCACTTCAAGGTTGGCACTCACGTACTCGAGCGAAAAGGTGCGCCCAAGGTAGTCATATGGCACTGCTACCCACAGGTTGTAGCCACTACGAAATGGATCGCCGAAAATCTCTTGATTGAGCCAGAGCGAAGCAGCAGCCACGATCGCTGTGGGAACGAGGAGCACTGCAAGACGCCCTACCCCGCGACGCGATTCGACGAGAAACGGAAGTAGCGCCAGAATTCCTAGTGGTCGCATCGAGAATACGAGAGCGCCGAGAACACCAACGCACCCGAGCCGCACGAGGGGTATTGCATGTGCGGGACCAGCACAATACACCGCCGCTAGCAGTAGTGTAATCGCGGTTGCTGGAATATCAGTTATTAAGTGACCGGAGAAATACAGATACGCTGGAACGAGAACAACGCCAGCACCGATCGTAGGCGCGAGCGACCGGCGATCCGGCGGGAGAATCGCGACTGCCAGCATCGCTGCCGCATAGGCTCCAAGGATCGCACAGAGCGGCGGAAGAAACGCAAGGATCCACGTAGTGTGCGAAAGCTTCATGAGCGGGTACAGCAGAAACCAGGAGAACCAGGGCTGATAACGACTAGGTAGATCGCGCCCGTCGAGGCGCAAGAAAAATGTGTCGTCATGTAGCAACCGTGACGCCATTCCCACGTACTCAGCCGAATCGGGGATAGCGAACTGGAGAACCGCTCCGGCTTTGAGCAGAAGAGTCACAACTGCGGCAAGACCCGTGACGACCGAGAGCACAGAACATCGTCCAATTCCGGTTAAGCCCCTGCGAACGAGCACTGATACGGCGAGAACACTCGAGAGAAGGACTCCAAAACCAAGCACGTCGATTAAGGCTACGGGCAAAACCATGACCAGCGAAACTCCTCCAAACGTATGTGTGATGGCATTGGCACTGTGAGCAGTAAAAGTCTCACTAATGACTGGGCTTAGGCAACTGCAAACGGCAGTGTGAAACTCTAGATCTTCTGAAGGAAGCAAGGCAGTATCTGCAACTCAGCGTGTTCGCAGAATAGACTCGACCTCATCCCTCCAAGGATCGTTCTCGTGGAAACCTCAATCACACTCCTGATATGGCTCGTGGCGATAGTCTGTATCGTAGGCGGGGTTGTCGGCACTGTCCTACCGGCCTTACCCGGCACACCACTTATCTTCTGTGGCATCCTTTTAGTCGCATGGTGGGGGAACTTTTCCGTAATCGGAGCAGTGCCGGTCGTCGTATGCGGAGTGCTGGCAGTCGTAGCCCTGGGGATCGATTTCCTTGCTACCGCCCTGGGCGCACGACGCGTGGGGGCGAGCCGTCTGGCTATATGTGGAGCCCTGGCCGGCACCATCATCGGCATGTTCTTCCTTTTACCTGGACTCATTATCGGGCCGTTTGCCGGAGCCTTGCTCGGAGAATACGTGGCTCAAAGAGATCTCAGACAGGCCACAACGGTGGGCCTGAGCACATGGATTGCGCTCGTGGTGGGAACAGCGGCCAAGGTAGCCGTTGCTGCTGCTATGATAGGGATTTTTGCAGTGGCCGCTCTTATTGGCTAATGAAGCAGGACAGATAGGCGAGCTTGGCAGCTACATCGCGCCTATATTGCAGACGCCGCACCTGCTTTGGTAGTCTCCCCAAGCTTTCCCTGGAACCAGACTCAACTCAGACAGATGGAGCCGGGGTTTTGAAATGGAGGTCCTATGAAGTTCGCTTTCTCATCGCTCTTCGTTTTTCTCTCTTTGAGTGTGCCTTTGACCTCCTCAGCCTGCCCCAAAGTGGGGCGATTTGCGGACTTCAATTGCGACGGCGCAGCCACCGTAGTCGTCATCGGAGATAGCCTGGTAAGAGGTTTCGGGGATACTACTAACGCTAATCAAGGTGGATATGTATTGCGCGCTCAGAAACGTCTCAAGGAAGCTACCATCCACAACTTTGGCGTTTTGGGTCTGAAGACCAGAGAGATGCTCTCAAATCTCGACAACGCCTTCAAAGGAACTGGGGATGCTTCTCTGGCGGAGGCCCTGGTAAAAGCAGACCTCGTAGTGCTTGATGTCGGACGAAACGATCGATGGCTCTTTGGGTCTCCTAGTGCGGCGCTTCGAAATCTAAAGCGGGCAGGCTCGCTCATCCGCAACAAGGTCGCCGCGTTGACTGGTGGGACTTCGCCCCTCGTTGTTACGGCTGTCATGATATATCCGAATCGCGGTGCTCAAGGGCCCTGGATGAAGGAGCTCGACGCTCTAATCCTCAAATCGCATTCGGCAGAAGCCCCAGCCGACCTGCGCTTCGATCTGGTCAGCAAGCGCCTCCTCTCTGCCGATCAGATTCATCCAACTTCGAAGGGGTACCAAGCACTAGCAGACGTCTTCGTGAAATACATCCTGCGACAGTACGCACAGCACGCCGCAGCATTGCGGGTCGATAACGACAAAGATGGTCTATACGACATCTTCGAAGCTACTAGGTTCGGTACGGACCCAACTAATCCCGACACAGATAATGATGGAATTTTGGATGGGGCTGAAGAGTACCACGACGGGTGATTAATCCTGTCGGGTAAACCTCTTCGACCACACTTCTTGATTGCTCTCCGGCATGACCGTGATAGGCTTCAGCCCATGACCTTTCATGGTAGGGCTTTATTGCTTCTATTATTACTTATTCTTTTGTGTGGAGGTTGCATGCCATCGACACCTGCTCCAAGTATCACTCAATCAACCCATCCCGATATCTCTGTGCGCCCCTTCGGGCAGACTCGGCAAGGACTGGCAGTTGAGGAGTACACCCTCTCGAGCGGCAACGGGGTCACGACGTCTATCATTACCTGGGGCGGAATCATCCGAACCCTTCTCGTCCCTGATCGCCAGGGGCGGATCGAAGACATCGTGTTGGGTTTTGACGCGCTCGAACCCTACGAAGATCGGCACCCGTATTTCGGGACTATCACAGGCCGGTTTGCCAATCGAATCGCGCGGGGTAAATTTTCCTTAGACGGCAAAGACTACACACTCGCTATCAATAATGGCCCTAACCATCTACACGGAGGCCTCGACGGCTTCGATCGAGTTGTCTGGAAAGCTCGCTCCGAGCGCACTGCTGATTACGCTCGCGTTACCCTTTCGTACACGAGCCCAGACGGCGACGAAGGATACCCCGGAGAGCTTAACACAGACGTGACCTATACCCTGACAAAAGAGAATACGCTTCGCATCGACTACAAGGCGACTACGACTAAGCCTACTCCCATCAACCTCACTAACCACTCTTATTTCAATCTAGCAGGACACAGCTCTGGAGATATCCTGTCTCAGCAGCTCATGATTAATGCCGATAACATCGTGCCTGTGGATGAGAACCTTATACCGACTGGTAGCCTTGCTCCGGTTAAGGGGACGGCCTTCGACTTCACCTCGTCCCACGCAATCGGAGACCGCATCTCGGAGGTGGGGATCGGATACGACCACACATTTGTAATTACCCCGGAGGGGCCTGGTTTGAAGGTTGCCGCACGGGTATGCGAGACTGCCTCAGGCAGAGTTTTAGAGGTTCAGACAACCGAACCGGGCGTGCAGCTTTATACAGGCAACTATCTCGATGGAACACAGATTGGCAAGGGTGGCAGCAGATACGCTAAACACGGCGGATTCTGCCTTGAAACGCAGCACTTTCCCGATTCGGTACATCAGCCTCAGTTTCCCTCGACGATCCTGAGACCAGGAGAGGTCTACCAGCAAGCTACGATCCTGAAGTTCTCGGCTCAGTGATTGTTAAGATCTGACAACAGATCCTCCATCGATGGGTATGGCGTGCTGTGTGGATTGCGGTAGTGCCCCGACTCCGGATCGTATTAAAAAGTGTGTAACCAAAACTCGTCTCTACCTTTGCGTGTGTAGCCAGACAGCGGGGTTTGATGGATTACCCAGGACGTCTTCTCCGGATCGAGATCGTACAGCTCCGTGAGAGCCGTCGCCAAGTACTGAGGCGCCAACCTGGGAGATGCTCCGTACCACCGTTCGTCTACGAGGATGGTCACCATTACTCGGTCAGACTGCCTGGATAGGCGCTCGCATAGTATCCCCACTTCACTGCGCTGGTTCATCAAGGTATATCGAAATCGCTGCTCGCCCTGGAAGAGATCGGGTTTGTCCATAGCCTCCGCGACCGGACTCCATCTGAGCCCCTGATCGCTCGAGCTCCTGATCTCGTCGAGATCTGCGACTGCCGGTAAAAACGCTCCCGCATACTCACTAGTACGGTGAACTCGAATCGCGTCACGTAGCTGATTCAAGACTATGCTATAGAAGCCGACCTGGTCCGGACTAACGACGCTCAGTCGACGATCGACCTCGTCGATGAAAGGCTCGGTATCGATACCGTGGGCGTGAAAGGCCGGCAGAGCTATACCAAAGATACGGTCCCACTGATGCCAACGATGCATCACCTCGACGATCGCCTTGATGGAAGGCTGCCCCGGAATGACGCCCAAGGCGGACGCTGCCAGGTTCGAAACCTCTCCATCATCTCGCAATGCTATGCGGAGCAGGTCGGGAACCGCCGAACTGGCAAGCGCCCCTAAACGCATGACACCCTCCGACCCGCTCTTTTCGAGTGCGGGGTCTCCGCTGTTCAGACAGACCAGTAGGCACTTGAGGAGTGCGGGGTCTTCGCAGTTGAAAGGGATACGCTGAACAAGCTGCGCGATCGCCTGTGTACCAACTTTGGCATCTTGGCGGTACGAGGCCAGAGCCGTGAGGAACTGAGATTCAAGCGATACTTCGAGTCTAACCATGGCGCTGAATTCGTGCGGTTGTTCACGGAGCATACGAAACCCCCTCCAGCTAGGAAAGTGCGCCGGAGAGCATCTCTTTAGCCAGCGCAGATGCCCGCTCTGGCCCCCTACGCCGATAGAATCCCTCCTCCGAGAGCATTATTTTTTTTGAAACCGTTCCAAACCTCCCGATCCGCCCCAAAAGAACCTCGATCCGTTCGCCGTTTAGGTTCCTTAACAGAACAAACTCAATACAATAGTTCTGGCATGTAACTATACTACCTGAGCAGGAACTACGATGTTAGCCAAAACTACAGCTCGTCTCACCTCCCAACTTAACGCCTTCGCCTCTCATGCCGAGACACGATCGGCCGTACTTTCCAACGATACCACCTTCGATGAGCTGGTCGTGCTGCCTATCAAAATTCTCAAGGAAAGATTCCCCTCTCAATTCAAGAGCTACATCAAGTTTCTGCGGGAATCGCGTAGGAATTCGCCACATCAAAATAGCGACCAGGAGCACGCCACGTTAGGGACGCGAGCCGCTGAGAAGCTACAACCGCTCCTCGACGGAACCGCGCACGTGTCCCTGCGCCCACACCAGTTGGAAGCCCTGCAGGCTCTCGTCACCTTTCTCAAATCAGGCGATCCCTCCGGTTTGGTGCGGCTGCCCACAGGAGCCGGGAAGACTGCCGTGTTCGTTACGTTGACACAACTGCTCGATCTTCCAACCATAATCGTCGTTCCTAAAAAGGATTTAGTTCGACAGACCGTTAGAGAGTGGAAAAAGTTCGGAGGAGACCCGCACCAGATAGGCACATTCTATTCAGATAATAAGGTGAGTGATGCGCGAACTATCATCACAACGTATGCAAGCCTACCTTCTTTACTCGAGAAGCTTCCTGCCGGAGCAGAGTTCCCAGTGGTTGTGTGCGACGAGGCTCATCGCTCGCTTAGCTCGCGCTCTCGCGAAGCGCTCAATCGCATTCCAGGTAGTCGGATCCGTCTAGGATTCACTGCGACCCCCGACTTTACCGCAGTACGCTCCGCACGTCGGCACTTCGGCAGAGTGGTTCACGAAATGCCCCTTGTAGACGCCATCAAGTCAGGCATCTGTAGCGGTGTGCGGGTTGTATTTGTGAAGACCACGTCGAAAATAGTCGGTGCCGAGACAGGCGCGTCGGGAGACTTCAATCAGAAGCAGCTATCTGAGAACCTTGACAGCTCAGCCCGCAACAGAGCAGCTCTGGCCATCCTCGCAACGCCCGAAATGCAGTCCAGATCCGTCGTAGTTTCGTGCTTATCGCTCAAGCAAGCGCACGCCTTGAGCGCCGCTGCATGTGATGCCGGACTCAAGGCCGGCTTCGTGCGCGGCGGTATGTCGAAATCTGAAAGGGAGAAGGCATACCAGGCCTTTGAGGCTGGCGAGCTGAAGATCCTCTTCGCCGTCGATCTACTGACGGAGGGGTGGGATGCCCCACGAGCCGACACGCTGCTCAATTTGCGACCGACCGCATCTCGCGTCGTCGCCGAGCAGCGCGGGGGACGGGTATTACGTCTCCATCCCAACAAGGAGTACGCCCTCGTCATAGAGTTCGTAGACGACATCAAGGGAAGGGGTCGAACCAAAGCAATTACCATGGTGGATATATTGAACGGCTCAGTCGCCATGCCTATGGAGGCCGGAGAGAGCCGAACGACAGATGCCACATGCAATTGGATCAGAGATGCTGTGAGGGATCATGCGGCGATCGCCGATTTCGAAGTGGGGATTACCGAAGAGGAGATCATCAGAATCGCCGCTGACCAAGGGCTACTCCTCGCTGAGCAGGGCGACCCGCTCAGCGCTGAGCAAGCGGCTGCCCTCAGGGAGAATGCCAGACAAACATTGAAGTGGAGCGGCTTTCCAATGAGGTTAGCGCACCCAGAGATCTCCTCGACGGCCGCTGCGTCCGCGATCAGAATTGCAAATGGCAAGAGACTCGGCTCATTCCTGTCGCAGTACGCGCAATCGATCGGAAAGCCCCTTAAAACCGGAACAAGTAAGCGACCGTCGCTCGACCAAATGCACGCTGTGCTGCGCGACATTTTCGGTAGCGAGTACGACCAATTATTCAAGCCGGCATTCTCTCAGGAAAATCCTACTGAGCGAATAGCTATACAGCTCCTGTTCCTGCCGGTCCATGATATGTTGGAGCATCCGGTCTCTGCGCCACCATTTGTTCCCGAATCGAAGCGGGTCTTTAAGTTGGTGGATTACTTGTCCGCTGAGGCTTGTGAAGAAGCTCGATTGAGCACCTCACAGCTCATTTATACTTTGGCAACGACGTTCAAGCTTACGCCCCTATGCGCGAGGTTGTTCGTCGATGCCCACAGAGCAAGCTATGGCGATCGGGCTCTACTGGCCATTATTAAGCGCCATGACGGCATTGAGTCCATAAGCGCACACGAGTTCGCTGAGAGTCTCGTGTGCCTCGACTTTCCAAAGATCGATATCCCAGGGTGGGCTATTCTTGCGAGCTTCGGTATCACATCCGAAAAGCTGTTCGAGGATTTCTTGAAGGCTAGCGATGTGGTGCGGCATTCAAGCGGAAAGGAAGCCTCCGCCCCTGGTAAGGAATCACGATTGCCACTCGATGAGCACATCGTTCAGCTTGCTTGTACGAGCTCCCTAGATAAGGGAATCCTTTCTAAGATCCCTGTGGGCGAGCGAGAGATGCTTGTACGTTTCAAACGACATGCGTCGGAGTTACGCCAGTGGATTCAGAGCATCAAGGACGGCTCACAGACCCGAATATCTCACTCAGCGTTTCTGGCGTTGCCCGTAACCAACGAGATTCAGGCACTAGGTTTCCCATTTCAAAACCTCCGTGCCGTCATTATTGCGTGGGATCAGGCGACTGCGACGTTACAGGGTGGAAAAGCACGACCACAGCTCCTGCAGTGCCCTCTCTCACCGCAGGGCGTAGCGCTTCTCAACGACTTCATTCAGTTCATAAAGAAGCATGCGACCCCTCCGGACACCCCAAGTGGGGGCTCAGAGGCTACGGAGTAATGGGATTCATCATGCAGTCGAAGTACTCGCTACTCGTCGGAGATAACTACGCTGTCAAAGAAGCGATCTGCGATAATGGCAAAACGCTCATCAACGAAGGTGATCCCAGCGAAGACCGTCTCGTCCGGAGTTGCAATAACCCATTGTACAAGGCTCTCCCCTGATTCACGAAGGCGCATCCGCTGAACTACGCCTGGGAACTCATTGTATGAGCGCGGCGTTACCGACAGGAGCTCGAGATCCTCTTCGTCTTTGAGATCCTCTTCGAGCTGCTTTGCGAAAGCTTCGGATGAGGCCATTTCAAAAACCTGTCCCTCCGTTAGTGCGAGGTCTAGCCGAAAGTCTAGGTCGTCTTTATCGTCTTCGCCCTGGTTGTACGAGAGCATAACGGTCTCGATTCCAGTCTCATCGACTTCGACATCCCCACTGGGCTCGGCCGGGAATTCGGCGCTTAGTGGACTCTCTGGAATCTCATATCGCTCCCACGCCTGATTGAGCACAACTTGAACATCTGTAGACATATGACACCCTAAAAATGAAGATCCGCGATAGTATCGCCTGCTCGACCTCTACTAGACACTGCGCTTGTAGAGGCTACTACTCTCACCCACTGTCTTGATAAAAGGGCGAAAATGCATTTTACGAGCTCACGATGCACTTTTGCGAGGATACCACGGGCGCAAGCAGCCGTCTTCAGTTGACGGAATTAAAGATGGTCGTCAATGCGCCATTATGGTGCCTACACCAGCTCTTCCGACAGAAAAAAGACACGTTACTAGACGTTTCCCTCACCAGCGTACCGGAGCATGAGGTTCGTCCTACTAGGTGCTGTTGACGAGTGGCTACTGTCATCTCTCCCGAAATACAAGCTGCGGCATCCGAGTAAATGGACAAGCTGGCACTTGTGACCGAGTGATCAGATTTGATTACCCTCCTGATGTTCGCAGCCCCTGACTGATACGAACAATCAAAGGTGTGTGACTACCGTGATGATACTAACATGCACGCGGAACGTTTTTAGCTTCTTTGTCATCACCACCCTATCACTGACCAGCTGCTCTCCTGCTGTCCACACCAGCCGTATCGCCGCATCGTCGGCAGCGGCAGGTGCGCGCTCGAATTTCGTGTCAACGTCTCGTCTTAGTGAGACAACTCGGCAAGAGCTCCGTATGGCCGGCCTTGAAGAGGATTCCTGCTCGGATGGGTGCTCTCCTCGATTGCCCTTCTTCGAGGATAAGCCACGCGAGGTAACACTGTACGCACGGAGCGAGCTCGCTCTAAGCCATGCGGCGCGGCTGGCTCTACAAAAACAACCTGCTCTGCAAGCAAATCTACACGCTGCACAGTTCGCACTTGAGGGCTTCAAGAGTCCTGCATGTCGGTCATCGGTGAGCTTTGTATGCGATGACTTTAAACTGTTCTACATCAGCGCCGTCATTAACATCCTGCTAGCTCTTCAAGCAGCGAACTGGAGCGGAGAGACTCTCGCTCCGCCGGGCGATTTCAGGGTGGTCATAGCAGAGGGAACCATCGACGAGGATCCTCGACACTACTCCACCATCACACCAGCAGGGTTGTTATCATTCGAGGGCCTTTCTAATCGCCTCTTGCGCTATGGCCTGGGAGTTCCACTCAGCGCATGCCGGGAGAGAGATCCCCTGAATGCAGCAGACACCTACCTGCCTCGGGTTGGTACCTGTATCCCCTTGACCGCCGTAGTAGATTTTCCGGATGCCTCAAATACCGCCGTCATCTCCTTTCACAACGCATTCATACGCGACACCGTCGTGTTGGCGAACGGAGAGGCACTCCCACTAGCTGCCAACTTCTCCGCGCCATTTGCAAGTTTGATTGAGAAAACTGGACTGACTTCCTATTCTGGCCTCCTTCGTACACTTCGCGGAGGTCAAGAGCTCCTCGAAAAGACCGGTTTCTTCACAGTTGAACCCTATCCTACCGGTAGGATTCCACTGATCTTCGTACATGGACTCTTCTCTAGTCCCGTCACATGGGTCAATCTGCAAAACGATCTGATGGGCGACCCGATAATTCGCAAGCACTATCAAGTCTGGAGCTATCTCTATCCTACCAATCTGCCAATACTGCTCAACGCAGAGACCTTCCGAGACAAGCTCGACGAGCTGAAGCGACATCTTACTGCAACCAATGGCGACAGTGCTGAAACATCAGGCATGGTAATTATCGCCCACAGCATGGGCGGACTGCTCACCAAAACCGCTGTGGTAAGAGACAGTGAACCCGTTAGGCAATACTTGTGGGAGTCGCCTGAGAAGCTTGCCGAACTCGACGCGCAGACTCGAGCTCTGGTTGACCGAGTATTCACCTTTCGCGTTAAGCCATATGTCAAGCGAGTCATCTTCATCGCTGTTCCCTTCCTCGGGAGTGAGATTGCAGATAATTGGATAGGATGGTTGGGCAGAAAACTCGTCGGGCTTCCACGGAGTATCCTTCAAGCTACTGCGGATTTCCCTACACGGATCAGGGACGTCATACGCCCGGAGCTGCGCGCAGAGTTAGCGCAGCAGGATCTCACGAGCGTGAAGGGGTTGTCGCCTCACAACCCCGCCCTTCTCGCGCTGTCCCAGGCGTTGGTCGACCGTCGTATCCCATATCATTTAATCGAGGGAGACAGAGGCCTTGGAGGCGGCGTCAATGCTTCTGATGGAGTGGTACAATTTCGAAGCTCACATCTGGAAGGGGCCGAGTCGGAGCTGGTCGTCCCCGCAGGACACGCTGCGTTTACACACCCGATAGCTGTTTTAGAAATCAAGCGAATCCTTCATGAACATGTGCGTCAGAGGTCGCTCAAACGCACACGGTAATTCTGTTCCTCCATCCGCTGGAGCGCCACCTCGGGCCTCCACGTCGTCAAAAGCATCCCGGCCTTTGATGCTTTTATGGTGGCGATCTCCGTTCGGAAGTCCGGATTAAAGTCTGTAATCTTCGCACTCTTTATAATGCTAACCCCTGCGCGCTCCGCCGCAGCAGAAAAAGCCTGAACGAAAGCCTGAGAGCGCGTAACAAAAATCTCCTCTGCTGCGGCCAGCTGCAAGCTCGCGGGGCTGCGTCTTCGGCTCAAAATGTGCTCAACGTGCCACAGAGGGCACGTCTCCGCGCCTTTTGAGCCTGCATCCTTG
>JBIIOE010000070.1:0-18864 GCA_044337105.1 Bdellovibrionota bacterium
TGCTGAAAATCGAAGAGCAACCCAAGATCCGCTTTCGCAGCAGGGAGGGGTTTTGCCTCGCTTCCCTAGCGACCACCTTCGCTTAGCGTGCGCATCCGTGGTACTATCGCGACAGGGCCCTAGTTACACGACAATTGCACGGATATTATATGGGAAACGAAACTTCGCTCAGTACTACTCAAAACACGACTCCCCCTGCCGAAGCTAAGCCCGCACAATCCCCCCAAGATTCGGAGGCTGAATGTCTGATGCTTCCGTGCCAAGTTGCTATTTCAATCAAGGCAATTAAGCCTGTCACCCTGGAACAGATTGATGGCACCCTTTTGAGCCCAAGAACTGAGAGCGCGAGTACACCTACAGGCTCACGCCAAATTGGTAGTGATTATTACGAATTGAGCCACTCAAGCCCCATCAATTCGCTTCCCACGAGCGGTTCTTTTTTGTTGAGAATTCCGCGTAATTTGCAGCGATCATATGGTCACTTTGCCGGAGCTACGATTGCACCAGACGGAAGTTTCCATGATCGAATCGGCTTTAATCTCGGCAAGGTCTATTCGATGGGTGAGAGAGCGATCACAGTGGTGATCCCACGCTGGACCGAGGAGAGTTGAGTGTCGACTCAACGACTACGCCTGTGATGCGGCTCAAGACGCGTCGGCCGGCACCCGCACCCGCTTGAGAATCTCACCGGCGACGCCGTTTATTGGGACGATCGCCTCGGCGAGCCCCGCTTGAGCAACATAGCCTGGCATGCCCCATACGACACTGCTCTCTTGGTCCTGCGCCAACACGATGCCGCCAGCTTTGCGAAGCAATTCGCACCCTTTAAAGCCATCTTGTCCCATACCGGTCAAGATAACCCCGAGGGCGCGCGAGCCGTATACGTCCACCACCGATCGGAGCAAGACATCCATAGCCGGCCGACACGAGTGCTCGTGCGGACCCTGCTGAAGACGGGTCAAAACCTTTGCTCCCGCACGACACACCTCCAGGTGATAATCCCCCGGTGCGATATACACCTTTCCGGCCTGAAGCTCCTCTCCGTCCTGCGCCTCCACAACCTCGAGAGGCGAGCGCTCATGTAATCTCTCAGCCAAAAGGCGTGTGAACATCTTGGGCATGTGTTGAACGATCAGAATAGGAGCAGCAAAGCTCTTTGGCAGGCGCGGAATCACCTGAGCGAGCGCCGTCGGACCGCCAGTAGAGGTCCCTATGGCAACGACATCGATCCTCTGCACGGAGCTCTTCTGACCTTCCGGGTACTGGGCTGCCGATGCCGCTAGGTCCCCGTCACGCCCACGGTTAACCAACAACTTTATCTTGCTAAGCAACTGATCCCGAATCACATCTCGTGATTGCGCCGAGTCAGACGGCTTGAAAACGTAGTCCGAGGCTCCGTTCGCCAGCGCTCGCACGGTCGCAGAGGATCCCCTCTCAGTGAATGCGCTGAACATAATTATGGGAAGTCTGTTGTTCGTCTTACGCAAGCGCTTGACGGTCTCAATGCCATCCATCTCAGGCATCTCGACATCGAGAGTGACTATATCTGGCTCCAAACGTGCAACTGCATCCAGGGCGAGCTTGCCGTTTGCGGCGGTGCCGACCACATCCAAGGCAGGGTCAGCCGATAGGATTTCAGCCAACACCTTCCGGATGACCGAAGAATCGTCAACGATGAGCACACGTATCTTGGTTTCCTTCATCAACTGTGATGACGGCTATATCGGACAAGACCTAGAGGGTTTTCTTTCGTATTTCGGCCCGAGGGAATTCCATGAAAAATTAAGCACGTAACTTCAACTACTTCCCCAATCAGCCACTTACCCCACTCGCGCCGAGAGATCGTCGCTTCCCAACAGAATCAACTCCTTGCGTGGTTTCCGCCCTTGCTTCCCTAGCTGCTCACTCACGCCGACTCATCACTGGCGGTGTTGCCCTGCAAGGTGCCATACCTCGTCAGTATCGCTCCGATCACCAAGAGTGCTGCTGTACAAACGGTACGCAGGCTCAATGGCACACCAAGCAGTATCGCCGCTGCTGCCAGAGACAGCCAGGGAATGAAATCCGCACACAGACTTACCACAACAATGTTGCCGAGCCTTATCCCGATGTCCCAGCACAGGTATGCGACACATTGGGATATACACATGAATGTGAGGGCAGCCGCCCCATTCGCCGTAAGGTTCCAGGCATGGTCGTACTGCGAAAGCAGCGATACAAGAAGTGCAGCACCAAGGGTCAGTTGAAACAAAGGCAGCACCTGCGCGCCCCCCGCCGCATCACCACATCGACGAGAAATCGCGCAATAGAGCCCCCAGCATATCGCGCCGACAAATGTCGCCGCATAGCACAACAGATCGATGGAATTAGAGGCATCGATCCGTGCGTGATGATGCCCTGCGAGCAACTCCCAACTCAGACTACCTACAACCAGCCCTGTCCCGAGCGCGAAAGCCCAAACTCTATGAATCGACACACCCGCAAAAAGGATCGAACACATGATGATAGCGGTAGGCCACAGATAGTTGATCAGCAACAGAACGGGGAGATTTTCAATTGAGACAGCCCCAATCGAGATCAGCAGTATCCCCTCATGAAGAACAAAGAGCGCCCAACGCAGATACGTCATCGAATTGCGCCAGACAGACCTTGAAACCGCTACGCGGCCTCCCTGCCGAGCGAGCGAGAGAAGCCCCGTTATCAGAAAAATTATTCCGAGAGATCTCCACGTCCCGATCTGATCCTGAACGAATCGACCAAGCGGAAGAAACACCCCCCACACTACAACCGCGATGCTCCCGATAAGCGTGTACTTCACCGAATACCTCCTATGCTACGCGCTCAACTGTAGCTTGACGCACCAATCGTGTATACGCTCCCCTGCGACTTCCGAATTTCAATGACTTGAGCAATTCAATCACCAGTGCGAATATCCCCCTGACAATCACAGCCAATGGAGAACAGATGGCAACAAAAAAGAAAGTAGCAAAGAAGACCACTGCGAAGAAGAAAGTCGCTGTAAGCAAGAAGGCGTCAGCCGCCAAGAAGCCTGCCGGCAAAGTCAAGGCAAAGGCCACAAAGAATACCAAGGCTGCTGCCAAGGAGAGCGTCGTCCCGTACATCACCACGGACCAAGGCCTCAAAGAGCTGCAGCATCACTGTGAAGGGATCATGGACATGGTCGGTGAGTACATCCTGATCCAAAATCCCAAGATCTCGGACAAGAAATTCAAGACCGAAGCACACAGCATCGTTCGTATGCTCTTCGGCATGGGACAGCAGAAGTCTCTGCGATAGATCCTACACAGCGCGACGCTCTCGAAGCGATAGAGCGTCGCGCTTCTCTCTCTTTCTCCTGACCCCCCCCAAAAAAAAACGCACAGCCCGTCGCTGTCGTCCCCGTCTCGCTCGTTACTGAGCCGAAATCATGCAAGCACCTATGTCACCAGCTGATACAGGTGCGCCGACCCTCACGAACTACACAGAGCGCTTGTATCGATTTGTGACTGGCAAGCCCGACAATTCGTGTTAGGAACCTAAGCAAGATGCGAAAGATCGGACAGCGCTATATTTTCTCCGCTACAGACCTGTGCAATTTCGTTGCATGCTCCACCCACACATCTCTCGAACGTCTCTCATTCGACATACAGCTTGAGCGAAAGGAATCGGACTCGCAGCTCGCTCTCGTCATGAAAAAGGGACACGAACACGAGCAAGCATACCTTGAGAAGCTCAGAGCTTCGGGCAAAACCGTGTACGAGATAGAAAAACGCAAGGGAGCGAGCCCTGAAGAGGAAGCGCAGCACTCAGCAGAGGTCCTCCGGAAGGGATACGACTACGTCTATCAACCGTGCCTCGCTCGCGACGACTTCGCCGGCTATGCCGATTTCCTCGTTCGAGTAGAGACACCATCTCGCCTTGGCAAATTCAGCTACGAGGTTATCGATTCGAAGCTAAGCAAAAACGAAAAAGCTTCGCACCTCATTCAACTCTGCTTTTACTCAGACCTGCTCGCTGATGTACAAGGCATACGACCTGAGCATGCCCATATCTATACCGGGTCAAAGGAGCTCCTGCGTTTTCGCCTCTCCAACTTCTTCAGCTACTACCGCTCCCGCGAAGCCGACTTTCACAGTGCCGTACGCTCCCCTATCCCAGAGCCCCTCGACTCCGAGCCGTGCACGCACTGCTCCGTGTGCCACTGGCACGATCACTGCTCGAAGGCATGGGAGAAGCAAGACCATCTATCCTTGGTTGCTAACATCACACGCTCGCAGAGAAAGAAGCTCACCGTAGCGGGGATCACCACCGTAGCGCAGCTCGCGAACAACCCACACGAGCGCATCTCCGGGATCTCAGATGATGCGTTAAAACGTCTCGAAGAACAGGCGACACTCCAGGTGGCTGCCCGTCAACGAAACGGAGAGCCTCAACTCAAGATTCTTCGTCCCGAGGAGGGCGGAAGAGGCTTTGGACTACTTCCTGCTACGGAGCTCGGAGACCTCTTCTACGACATAGAAGGAGATCCCCTCCTCAAAGCCGACTTCCTCGAGAAATCGACAGTTCCGCTGCGGGACGGACTCGAATACCTCCATGGATTCTCCTGGAAAACACCCGCTGGGGAACTCCACTACAAGCCGTTCTGGGCTCTGTCGAAGGAATCCGAACGAGAATGCTACGAAAAGCTGATCGATTTCCTGATCGATCATACCAATCGATACCCTCTGGCTCGAATCTACCACTACTCGCAATACGAGATCTCGGCGCTCAAGAGGCTCTCGGGACAGTACCCCACCAAAACCGAAAAGCTCGACCGCCTGCTGCGAGAGCAGAAATTCGTCGATCTCTACACAGTCGTCAAACAATCGATCCGAGTCTCTGAAACACGCTATTCGATCAAGAATCTCGAACGATTTTACGCTGAAGCCCGCGACCTTCAAGTAAAGGATGGCGGGGCGAGCGTAGTATGGTTCGAGGAGTTCCTAGAAACAGGAGATCGACAGAAACTGGTCGAGATCGAAAAGTACAACCGAGAAGATTGCGACTCGACCCTCAAGCTACGCGATTGGCTGCTGGGCCTCAAAGAACACTCCAGCCAAGAATTTGGCGTCGATTGGGATGCTCTCGTGCGTCTTCCTCCCAAACCCGAAAAGAAAAAGAAGACCAACGACGAGGGACAGACGCGGGCGGAGGAAGAGGACGCAAGAATCCTTAGCTACGGAACCCGACTCGACATTCACAGCCTTCAGGCCAAAAAAGAAACGGATCGCACTGAAACCGAATGCTTCAGAGAGGTCCTGTATTATCTCGCAGACTTCTTCCGCCGCGAAATGAAACCGACATGGTGGGCTTTTTTCGATCGGAAAGAGCGCAAGAACGAATTGGTCGATGACCCTGATTGCCTTGGCAGATGCACACTTGATCAGACTCGCGAGATCGAAAAGCTCAAGAAATCGAGCCTCGTCACCTACACCTTCCCCCCTCAGGAAACCAAGCTTACTGAGGGCAAAGACGTGTATGACATGGCAAGCGAAGCCGCCTATGGCTCAATCCACAAGCTCGACATGACGGCCAACACGGTGACCATCAAACTTGGCCCCGGTCGTACGGTCGAACCAGTTGTCGAGCTTTCACCGAAAGCCGATGACCTCCTGCGTCGTCTGACACCCACGCTCGACAAATTTCTCGATCACGTAGGCGAAATCGTCTCCAAAGAGGACGCCTTCCTCTCACGCGCTCATGAATACACCGCGCTAGTCGACATCCTGCGCAAGCAGCTTCCTCATTTTGTGAAAGGTAAGGAACGTGCGGTGATCGTTCCTGTGTCCGCAGACCATTCCAGTTTTTCAAGTTCACTCCTGGATGCGGCTGCCCATCTCGACAACAGCTACCTCTTCATCCAGGGCCCCCCAGGTACCGGAAAAACCTACCACGGCGCCCGTCTCGCGGTTTCTCTCCTCGCCCAGAACAAACGAATCGGAGTCACCTCGAATTCACACAAGGCCGTGCACAATTTCCTGTCCGAAGTTGAAAAGGTTGCCCGCGAACAAGGGGTACGGCTCCACGGGGCCAAGAAGTCCGACAAGGACGATCCTCGCAAACAGTATCGCTCCGAGACAGCAGAAGACAACGAGCAGCACGCGATCATCGATTACTTCGACAACGACGCAATTGATCCGCTCTCGAAGAACCTCATCGCAGGCACAGCCTGGACTTTTGCGCGTGACGAGCACCACCAAGCGTTCGACTACCTCTTCGTGGATGAGGCCTCCCAGATGTCCTTGGCGCATCTGGTCGTAGCGGGAACCTCAGCCCGGAACTTGATCCTCATCGGAGATCCTCAGCAGCTTCCGCAACCGCTGCAGGGACAACACCCTGGAGAGCTGGGACTCTCGCCCCTCGAGTATCTACTTGGGCATCACGACACAGTACCACCGGAGCAAGGTGTCTTCCTCGATGTATGTCGCCGCATGCACCCGGATATCTGCACCCTCCTCTCAAACCACATCTACGAAGGCCGCTTGACTGCGCACCCTCAAAACGAGCAGCAGGAACTCCTACTGCCTACCACCGCTACTGAAACCCTCAAGAGTCATGGCATACAACTCATACCAGTGGATCACGACGGAAACACCGGCAGCTCGCCAGAGGAGGTAGCCACCATCCGGCACATATACCAACAGCTCCTCAGCACCTCGTTTTGCGACAAACACGGCTCCAAGCGTCCAATCACGCCCTCAGATATTCTCGTGATTGCACCCTACAACCTCCAGGTGAACAACCTGCAGACCGCCCTAGGCAGAGAGGCACTTGTAGGCTCGATCGATCTCTTCCAAGGACGAGAGGCACCGGTCGTCATCGTCTCCATGACCACATCGAACGCCGAAGACACCCCTCGAGGACTCGATTTCCTCTTCAGCTACCAGCGCATAAACGTCGCCCTATCACGAGCACAAGCACTCGCAATAATCGTAGCCTCGCCTCGACTCATCCGCACCAAATGCACTTCGAGTAAACAGATGGAGCTAGTAAACTTTTTCTGCGCCGTTGCTCACGCTGCAGGAAAGGCGGACTAGAAAGTCCGCGGTCCGCTTCCGCTCCGCCAGATATCAGCAACACGATCCAAGCAGCAGGCGGACCCCCACGGACCGCGGAGCTTCCGCTCCGCTAGATGTCAGCACACCGGTCCCAGCAGAAGGCGGACTAGAAAGTCCGCGGTCCGCTTCCACTCCGCTAGATAGTAGCGCCACGATCCAAGCAGCAGGCGGCCCCCCACGGACCGCGGAGCTTCCGCTCCGCTAGATGTCAGCACACCGGTCCCAGCAGAAGGCGGACTAGAAAGTCCGCGGTCCGCTTCCGCTCCGCTAGATATCAGCACCACAGTCCAAACAGCAGACGCCCCCCCACAGACCGGTCCGCCTCCGCTCCGCCAGCCACCAGCATCCAGATCCAATCAGCAATCCAACTACAATATCCCCCGTCCGCATCGGCCCCACTCCCAAATAATCTGCATTCACCTACTCTTTCACCCTTAAGGCGAACAACGATCACCTCTTCCTGCATCACTACTGATACTGCCGCCCACAAAGCCTTTTGTAGCTCAAGAATGGCAAGAAATGGGCCGACACACTGGTACACACACAACACTCAGGCTCAAGGAGCTCTAGCTATGCCACTCGAACAGGTAGCACTCATCGCAGCAGCTGCAGTAGCACTCCTTCTCGTCGTATGCATTGTGAGGTCACGAGCTGACCAGGCAGCATCCTCCGCCCTAATTCAAGAGCTTCAGAGCTGCCGCGATACCCTTGAGCAAGAGATATCCCAGCTTCAAGGCGACCTGAGCATGGCTCGCGCTATGCAGGCAGCCGCCGAACGTTCATCCCACGACACCCATTCACGCCTCGAAGACACAGACCGGGAGCTCAAATCCGTGCGCGCGCAGCTTATGAGCGCCTCAACGACGCTTTCAAGCAAGGAGTCAACCCTGCACGCAGTACACACAGAGCGTGGCACATTGCTCGAGCAAATAGAGAAACTCCGCGCCGACACCGACTCTTTGCGTGCCGTCAACATAAGCCTCGAGAAGCAGCTTGCAGCAGCAGCTTCCGAACTGCAGGCGCAGTACAAACTGTCGACAGCACGAGAAGCCGAACAATTTGAGCGTGAAGCTCGGCTCAAGCAGGATTTCGAAGCGCTCTCGAACAAACTGCTCACCGAAAACTCGACCGCTTTTCGGAAACAGTCGCGCGAAGAGCTCGATACTATCCTGAAGCCCCTCAAGGAGGCGCTCGAATCAACCAAAGGCGAACTCGCCAAGAGCAAGGGCGAGGCAGAGAAACACAACGAGCTGCTCGTCAAGCAGGTAGAGCGCATCATCGCCGAAGCCGACACGCTCACACGGGTGTTCAAAGGTGGCAATCCAAAGGCCTTCGGCGATCTCGGGGAGGAGCTGCTCGACGGGGTACTACGTGCCTCAGGGCTCCAAGAGGGTGTGCACTACGAATGCCAAAAAGGCACATTTGATGAGCACGACGCCCGCAAACGTCCCGATGTCATAGTGCAGCTACCAGGAGGCAAACACCTGATCATCGACTCCAAGGCGTCCCTCAATAACTACAACGAATCAGCAAATGCCGAGGACAAGACCATCAAGGAGAGCTACCTCGCCGCACACGTCCGAGATATCCAGAAGCATGTAAAGGACCTCAAGACCAAGCACTACCCAAAGCTGTCGGGCGTGCGCTCGCCAGACTTTGTTCTGATGTACATCCCCTTCGAGCAAGCATACATCGCGGCAATGGAGGCGTGCCCCAACCTCTCAGCCGAAGCGCTCAACGAGGGTGTCGCGATCGTTACCAACACAACCCTGATAGCAACCCTCAGAACCGTGAGCCACGTATGGCGCCTCGTCGGGCAACAGCGCAACGCCGAACTGATCGCCGCACAAGGTACATCACTATATGATAAGTTCTGCGGATTCGTTAACGACCTTGAAGCCCTCGGCAAGGCTCTCGACAACTGCCAGGAGCGCTACGACCATGCGTTCAAGAAACTCTCTAGCGGCAAAGGCAACTTAATCAAACAGGCCCAACGCCTCCACGAGCTCGGCGTCAAGGGAACCAAGGAACTACCGCAATCCCTTGTGAGCCAGAGCGACCACGACGAAGAGTCGCAGTACGATGGGTGGACATCGGCCTGATGAAGAGTGGCATGCAGCTCCTCACGGAGCTACATGCCAACGTCTTTCTGAAACGAGGTAACCCCATCCCGGCTAGAAAAGCAGATCTTGCGTTTCGCTACGGGCAGGTTCGGCTTCACCTCCTCAACTGGCTGGACAGGAAAGCTCAGCTAACTCCGAAACGCTCTCCGAAGCATCTCCCTGCGCCTCTTCTCCACCACTTGAAAGCACTGAATCGCCCAGCGCCTTGTACACCTGGTCGACATCTGTCTGCTCTGCGGAACTCTTCCCGAGCATCTTACCGTTTCGACGCGTCGCAGAGCCGCCGTAGCCTACCGTGCACTCGCGCGCACCACAGCGGACGAGAAGAGCCACACCAACATCTGCCTCTCCATCGCTTGCATCGCTAAAGGAGTACGCCGCTGCTGCTTCACACCCATTCGATGGGGGCAAAATGTCAGTAACGGTAAATCCATCGCGGTCGTTGACCTGGCCCTGCAGAACCCGACTTCCGGAGTTAACCACAACTCGCTCCCCATCCTGATTTACGACGATCGAGGTCGAAAACACTGCACCAACTGCAGCTCCACAGTCATTGATAACCCTGATGGCGCTGACATCCCATGTGCCTGAGTAGTTGGCAGTCGAGGAACCGCCCCCGCCTCCACCACAAGCTACCATCGACACACATCCGATAATCCCAAGAACTCTACGCATACGCTTCATAAATCAGTCACTCCCCATGCTTTGCAACTTTCTCGATTCAACAGGTCGGAACTTTCGGGAAGCTAGGAGAAGCCTGCCTCCAATCGTATGCCGCGCCTGACGAGACGCGACCCTATACGGATGGGGCTGCCTGCTCAACAACGTGTATCAGGCGATGATACACCTATGGGTCGTACGCCCCCTACCGCCGCCAATGACAAGTACCTGATGGGGAAGAGCGTGAGGTTCATCCCTCTCATGACCCCGATAACGCTACAACTGCCGCTCGGGAACTCGCCCCAGCCAACCTCTTGAACATTGCAGAGCAACACGAGGAAACTCGCCCCGAAGGTGAAGGACTATCAGTGACACACAAGCGAAGTTCGACACGGCTCAGGCCGCCATTTCGCAGGCACACCCCGCCGTCCAATCTAAAATTATCGGCACCTCGGTCGCTCCCACTCAACGCCGCAACACCACCTCATGAGGAACGACACCTGCTGCCGAGCCCCCCTCTGCGCCGCCGACACACCCACAGCGGCACTAACTGCACACCAGGGCGGAGTCGACTATCACCAGACCCTCGATGGCAAACTTACGGGCTTCGTCCACGACTTGATGAGCCGGACTAACAACTTCAAAGGGCGATCATCCACTCCCTAACCCCCCGCCATCACTGGCAGATCCCGAGAAATGCCGCGTACACCACCATGTACCGTTGAGTTCGTTTGGGCGCACACACTTTGCATAAGAATCCGTCCTCCCGTACCCTTAAAAGAGTAGGTACTGCGAAGAGAAATCGCTGTTAAGTCAGAGTTAAAAGCTCTCGAAATACAGACTTGAGGTTTCCTATGACCAATACTTCCCTCGATACACAATCAACACGCAAAACTCAGCAAGGTGCGAGCCCTATCGAGTTAGGCGTATTCCAAGCTCTTCCCAACCTTCCAAAAGGCACTGTAGTAATCAACAACCTACAGCCAGACAAACCCCTCGTGAGCCCCATCGAGAGCTTTCTAAAAGCGGGGGCGGTCTTCCTATCAAGCACCTTAGTGCATCAACGATGTCCCCACGCGGCACTCAACCTTCCGCCCGTAGATCATCCAGACTATATTTTTGCCTGGACGATTCGCGATGCCCTTGACAGCCAAGCCGAGGGGTATACGGAGAGATTTGGCGTACCCAATCACAATGGCAGAGATGCACTCTTCACATTGCCCCCCAGTAACACCGCCAGCATGACATGGGGTGATGGGGCCGTCACGCTTACCGTCGACAAATCGAAATCACAAGTCTCCCTGAAAGGAGTATCCGAGATCTCGGTCGAACTCCTCGTTGATATCTTCGTAACGTTGCTACGCGACCCGTTCACCGCAGAGTCATTTCCCAACTACTCGGCACCCCACCTACGCCGATGGGGCGAGAATGCCTTCGATACAACGAGGTTGAAAGCTGGGATTCCATCCGCGCTGAAGAAAGGTGATCTAATCGAGCCCGCTCCCGAGCCCGCGCCGGCGCCGACTCGTCGTGCTACCACTCACAAACAGGTGCCGAGGCCGGAAGGTGGAAGATTAGTAATGCCTCCCGCGACCGGAAATCCGCCCCGCGAGCGGTCGGGCGATAGCAGCCCGCTAGCGCAGTTAGTCGATAGTGCTCTGGAGCAACAACCGGCTGCTGAATGGGAGGCACGCCTCGAGAAACGGGAGGAAATCCTTTCCAGGCTGCGTGCAAAGTTCCTCGAGGAGAAAGAGGCTTTCGAAGTACAGCAGGCGCAGCTCACCGCTGATAGGAAGCAGCTCGATAAGGAGAGAAAAGAGCTACTCAATCTCAAAGCGCAGATCGAACAACAGCAGGCCGTCGTCGACGAGAATACCGCGAATTCGCACAGACTAGCCCAAGAGGCTCAGAAGGCCTTGGCAGCCCTCAGCAGGGAGACCGAAAAGAATGAGGCGATCAAGGTCGAGATAGCACTACTGCTTCAAACAGAGGTAATCGATAGCAGAGGGCAGTAGCGTCATGAGAATGACAAAAGATTCGGGCCACGCGCCATCTGAGACGCCAGGCGAAAAGCCCGTTAAAAACACACCCGAAGCCACCCTATCCGCGAAAGAACACCTCGATCGCCGCCTCACCTCCATTGAAGCTGACGCTGCGAGCAAGGTAGCCTTTTCGTCGGAGTATTCGAGCGACCAGGTCCGGGGGCTTACGGTCTGCCGAGCTCGACTTGAGGATATGCTAAAGCCAGGATGGTTATCGAAGCAGCCAGAACTGGCAGAGGCTGAGACAAAAGCCATGGAGCATATCCGTGCTTCCTATCCTGACCGCGCTGCAGCGGCAGAATCCTCAATCAAAGAGGTATTCAAAGGCATATCCAGAGATGTCCATCAGCAAGAGATCAAAAAAACCGCCTTCTTGATATATCTCCTCAGGGAAGTCGCGTGTCTCGAACATGAGTACAAGTATCTGATGGATTCGCTTAAAAGCGTCGATTCTGCGCTCGGCAGCAATAAAACAAAGGCCACTCGCCAAGCACAAAGTGTGCTGAAAGAGAACGCCTGGCTCATCAAAAAAGTAGTCAAATTGATCTCTGATAGCCTTGAGGCGAACTCTCCAGAGACCGTTCAAGCCAAGCGAACCGAGAAGATCCAACAGCTAACCGCGCGGGCTCTATCCCAGTATCGATGCTCTGATGAATACAGAGCGTTGAAGTTATTGGCGCTGGTACAGGATGGGAGCCTCAAAGACCCACAGCGCAAATCTGCCGCGATCGAGTTGGCCAGGAAGCTCAGCCCTCATGGGCCAGATGGCGTTGAACGGATACTTCGCGGCTGTGCTTCATCGCTGCGCATAGAGCGCAAGGATTTAGCAGCGCTTAGGAGAGTGTTCAAGGAGTTAGGGTCATCAAATAAAATCTCGGATACAGCCACTTCCACCTCACAGCCTCTCGGCGCTAACGAGCCCGCCGCTATGATGGCTCTAATGAGTAATGAGGTAGATACAGCACCAGCTCTCGCCACGACGAACAACAGTGTCACTACTGAGTTCGCTCAAGAGATAGCTCCGGAGAACGACCCGGAGACGCTCGCGTTAAAAGAGCTCATGCTCGAACAGCTCGGAGTAGTCGACTCAGCGGTGCGGCAATCTCTCGCGACTAAGATGACCGTGCAAGGAATCGAGAACGCCGAGACAGCTCTTGGAAAAATTCCGGTCGCTGTGACCAAAAAGCTTTTGGAATGTAATCCTACGCTGCTGGACCCTAACACCGGACACAATCTTCCGACCTTCTGCCAGGAGCTCAAAGAGTTCATCGACAGGTCATACGATCTACTCAGCTCCCCGGTGTCTGAAATCTTCGATCCTTTATCCACCCCGAGCAACTTTAATGACCCTGCTGTACTGAAGAGAACTAAGAAAGCCGCAGCAGTATACCGGTTGGCCAAAAAGAACGTTGAGGGGCGAGAGGATACCCGTGACTAGCGCAACGATTGACTAACGGGACTGGCCCTCCCTCGCCTGTATGCTGCACAGGATGGCGACCATGCTTCGTTCGGGCAGGATCTCAGTTGTTCCGTGCCCGAACAATTTGGCTATCGCGATGTGCAACAATCGTGATCTCGCTACGGACTTTTGGAGAACGCTGTATGTACCATGGAAGCCATCTCCGAGCTTCCGTTTCACCGCTTTACGCACAGATATTCGATAGCATACCATTATTCGATGTCATACAAAGGCGCTATGTCGGTTTCCCCTACTTCCTTTCTAGGTCTCGAACATAAAACGGTGCTCGTCGCAGGCGGCGGAGGTGGCATAGGCACGGAGATCGCTCGCACTCTGGCGGAATGTCAGGCGAGAGTACTAATCGCCGATATGAACTCAGAGCGAGCGCACGCGGTGTCGAACGAACTTGCCCGCTCTGGCGCGTCCACTTCCGCGTATCAACTCGATGTCACCTCAGACACTTCGATAGCACAGCTCTTCAAGCAGATGAGAGAGACGCACGAAGATCTCTTCGGTGTGGTCAATTGCGTCGGAGTGGTTGGAGCGGGAACGGCGCGCGAGTGCTCCCTTGGCGAATATCAACGACAGATCGAGGTCAACTGCTACGGAGCGATGCGCTTGGCGCGCGCCTTTACGAGCCACCTGGCTGAAACTACCCCACCTAACGACGCCGTGAAGGACAAGGACGTAGTGCGCGGTAGCTATGTCTACATTAGCAGCATCGCCGCAGACCTCGCGATACCCGAACGCGACCCGTACTGTGTCAGCAAGGCCGCCGGGCAGGCTTTCCACCTCAATCTTGCCAACGAGGTTGCCTCTCTCGGTATCAACGTAAATGTGGTTCTTCCGGGGCGCACCGACACACCATCTGCCGCCGAACGCGCGCGCAGCTCCGACAGTGCCGCAGAGCAGATGTACGCCACTCAACGGCGCGCAGGAATGATCCCGGCCCACACGGTAGCCAAGACCTGCGCTTTCCTCCTCTCGCCTCACCTGGTCGGCTTCAGTGGCCAGAAGATAACGATAGCGGAGGGGGCTGATACCACCTATCGCCCCTCGTACGAGGCGCTCGAAAGGGTAAAGACGGGGGTACATTCGACCTAATCTCTCGCCGCTTTCTTACATCTTCTCTTTACGGAGCCAGGGACGAGTGTACAATGGGGAGCTGTTTTGACAGATAACGAGACAGCCCCATGAATGCCGTATCATCCCCCTCCTTTTTGCGCCTTCATCCGAAAGACAACGTCATTGTCGCTCTACAGGACCTCCCCGAGGGAGCAGCCGTAGAGGCTACGACCGTGCGCCAGACGATCAAACGTGGACACAAGGTGTGCGTAGCTCCGATAGCCAAGGGCGAAGTCGTCAGGAAATACGGCCAGGTGATAGGGTGGGCCGCTGCTCCGATCGAGCCCGGAGAGCACGTTCATACCCATAACGTAGAGCTGCAGAAGCTCACGATGGATTACGAATACGCGACCGAGCGCCCTGCCCTGCCGACTCTTCCTCAGTGGGCCGTTGATCGAACCTTCATGGGGTACCCGCGCGAGGACGGCCGAGTCGGCACCCGAAACTACATCCTGATTGCGAGCACCGTGAACTGCTCGGCTACCGTTGTTCGCGGTATCGCGAACGCTATCAGGCCGCTTTTGAGTCAATATCCGAACATCGATGGGGTCTTGGCGATCACACACAAGACTGGGTGTGGAATAGTCTACGGCACTGCGCAGCACGACCAGTTTGCACGTGTCATCGCTGGGTATGCGAAGCACCCCAACGTTTCACGGTGTCTGATGATCGGCCTCGGCTGTGAGGTCGGAGGCATCCCGTACCTTTCTGGGAACAAGGATTTCGTTCCTGAAGCTGCCCTTCGGAAGGGCGACTCCAGCGAGCGCGTCAAGCGGGGTCGTGTCGAAGCGTTCACGATGCAGGACGTCGGAGGAACTCGCAAGGCGATCGAACTCGGAGTTTCGATCATCAAAGAGTGGTTACCCGAAGTAAACGCATTGCAGCGAGTGGCTACGCCTATCTCGAAGCTCATACTCGGCACCAACTGCGGCGGGTCGGACGGATATTCTGGACTCACCGCAAATCCAGTCGTCGGCGACGTGGTCGACGTCTTGGCAGCCGCTGGAGCGACCGGAATTTTGGCCGAAACCCCGGAAACATTCGGTGCTCATCACCTATTTGCGAAACGCGCTGCAACCGCCGAGGTTGGCCGTAAGCTCATTCAAAAGATCGAATGGTGGGAGGAATACACGGCGAAGTTCGGGGCGTCATGCGACGGAAACCCCTCCTCCGGTAACAAGGAGGGTGGATTAACCACTATCCTGGAGAAGTCGCTCGGAGCCGCCATGAAGGGAGGCTCGACCACGTTAAATGCAGTGTACGACTACGGCGAGTCTGTGGGTATGGGCAAGGGCTTTGTGTTCATGGACACCCCCGGCTTGGACCCAACCTCCGTCACCGGTATTATGGCCGGCGGTGCCAACGTGATCGTATTCACCACCGGACGCGGAAGCTGCTTCGGATCGAAGCCTGCTCCGACGGTCAAGGTTGCTACGAACACACCGATGTACCACCGCATGGTGGATGATATGGATATCAATGCGGGGTGCATCATCGAGGGAACACCACGTTCCGAAGTTGTTCGGGAGCTCTTCGAGATGATAATCGCTGTCGCCAGTGGAGATAAATCCAAGAGTGAATCATTCGGGTACGGCGACGAAGAGTTCGCGCCGTGGGATATCGGTCCAACGATGTAATTAAGCCAAAGGGGGCTGTTGAATCATATGAGTACCAACGCAAAACGTTTCGAAGGACAGGCTGCAATCGTCACCGGCGGTGCAAAAGGGATCGGCAAAGCGGTAGTCGAGAGACTTGCCTTGGAAGGTGCCATCGTAACCGTCTTCGATAGCGACCCCGCAGCGATGGACGAACTGTGCGCAGCGGGCGCTGCTCAGGGAGTACGGATTGAGGGGCTTCGTGTCGACATCACCGATGAATCAGCCGTACAAAACGCGATAAACGAGGTGGCAGCAAAGCACTCCCGCCTCGATGTCATGGTCAACAGCGCAGGAATAGTCGGCCCGAACGGAGTAAAGATCCACGAGGTCGGACTCTCCGACTTCAAGAAGACCCTCGAGGTAAACCTCGTCGGTTCGTTCCTGATGACCAAGTACTCGATCCCTCACATGCTCAATCGTGGCTACGGAAGGATCCTCCTGATAGCATCGGTCGCTGGCAAAGAAGGAAATCCCAAGATGGTCAGCTACTCCTCGAGCAAAGGCGGCGTTATCGCCCTCGCTCGCGCTGCAGCGAAGGAATACGCCGACAGCGGAATCACCGTTAATTCACTATGCCCCGCCACCGTATTGACTCCTATGGTCGAAGCGATGGACCCCAAGGTCGTAGAATACATGAAGAGTAAGATACCTATGGGAAGATTCGGCACACTGGCCGAAGTAGCGGCTGTCACGGCCTTCTACGTTTCCCCAGAGGCGAGCTTCATTACCGGTCAAGCCCTCGATCACACTGGTGGTAGAGCTGTTTCGTAGGAGAGAGAGTAGTTATGAAGCTGATTCGTTGTGGAGATGTTGGAGCGGAGCGTCCCGGAGTATTGCTTCCAGATGGAACTCGTCTGGACGTGTCATCCTTTGGGGCTGATTATAACGAAGCCTTTTTCGAATCTGGTGGGCTGGGACGGCTCAGCCAATGGCTCGAGACCAATCGCGCAGAGTGCCCGACCTTTAGCCCGTCAGCTCGTTTGGGCTCGTGCATCTGTCGTCCGAGCAAGATCGTGTGCGTTGGTCTGAATTTTCGCGATCATGCGGCCGAATCCGGACTCGAGCTTCCCAAAGAGCCGGTCCTGTTCTTCAAATCGACCACAGCGCTGAACGGACCGAACGACGACGTGGTGATCCCCAAGAACTCCGAAAAGACCGACTGGGAAGTGGAGCTCGCCGTAGTGATCGGAAAGCGCGCCTCGTACGTCGAGGAGCGTGACGCGCTGCAGTACGTTGCAGGATACGCGCTCCACAACGATTACAGCGAGAGAGCCTTTCAGATCGAGCGTGCGGGACAATGGGTCAAGGGTAAGAGCTGTAACACCTTTGCGCCTCTTGGACCTGTCTTGGCGACTCAAGACGAAGTGCAGGACATCGACAACCTGAAGATGTGGTTGACCGTCAACGGTAAAACCATGCAGAACGGCACCTCGGCAGACATGGTGTTCAAGGTTCCCTTCTTGGTCAGCTACATCAGCCAGTTCATGACCCTCCTTCCCGGAGATGTGATCAGCACAGGAACACCGGCTGGCGTTGGATTCGGTTTCAAGCCGCCTATCTATCTAAAAGATGGCGACGTGGTGCGGCTCGGTATCGACCACCTCGGCGAATCGCAGCAGCGCCTCGTGGCGTATAAGGGCCCGCAGTGCTAATAGAGAGTTCACTCTCAAGCACCCCCCACCCCAGACGACAACTACCAGCGCCCCTCGTAGAAGCGCTGGTAGATGCGCACCGGCGGGGGGTTACAAGTTTTACGGTCGCTATCCTCGATCAACTTGCGCCCGAGCTTGCGCTTGGTCGGCGTGTGAATCGAAACGACCACGCAGTCGCCACGATGTACATGCCCACCATCGCCGACGCGATTCGAAGTATCTGTTACATCGCGCCCCCAGCAGATGTACGGGATCCAGTCTTGACCATGGCTCCCGATGAAGCCGATCACTCGGTGTTTCATCCTGAAACGATCCGCGAACAGTGGCGTGCGTGTGTCGAAACTTCGTGCGATGGAGGCCGCCTGCATTCATGGCGCGGCGTGAACTTTGGCGCCCTGTGTCGAGTAGACGGCTATCGCCTGGCGGCGCGATCCCCCTTCGTCATTAGAACCACCAGCACAGAGCCGTATGCAAATGTGTGGTTGACCGTGAATCCGGCAGCAAGTGGCGTACTCCAACAGCTCCCGCCCGCTGCGCCTGCGAAACTCGTAGCGTACTTGAGTCGTGCTGGCCATGGAAACGGCGTAGCGATAATTCCGAGGCAGTTCGAGAAGCTCTATACAACTGGAGCCGAAACCATACGAGCATCAGGCTCCGTAGATGATGTAGCCCTCGCCATAGCGAGCATGTGGCAGCCAGATACCTACGTGAAGCACCCTGAAGATCCCCTTCAAAGAGGATTTGGCATTCACTCCCCCTCCTCTACTGTGCCAGCACTTCCCGAGCTGCCGAACGGATGGAGTAACGCAAGCGTACAGCAGAGCCTGGACCAGGCTGCCATGCAGGCGGCCTTAGCGAACGACTTAGTAGGTTTGTCCGTCATCGCAGATGGCGGCGGCGACAAAGTTTTTGTGATGACGAATGGTATCTCCGGACACGACGGGGGCTTTTAACACGCTAGATTGAGGAACCATGAGCACTTCCACACTTCTCGACCTTGGGATAACACACGCGATCGATACCCATGTTCATCCGTGGCGTTTAGACG
>JBIIOE010000071.1:0-18802 GCA_044337105.1 Bdellovibrionota bacterium
TTTCCCCGGAAGAGTATCAAGCCGGGAAGCTTTTGCTGACAAGGATTGGAGCCATGCTTTCCAAGCTATGCCTTCAGCCAGTGTGACTCCTCCTCCGGGTACGTTCACGTTTACGTGCACGAGCACGCTCACGTCAGGATAATACCGAGTCCTACCCACTCGATTCCGCGATGACCCAGTAAAATACGCGCTATCTTTTACGCTTGAAAGGACTGCTTCTTTCCGAACACCACAGTACTGCAATCCACCTCGAGCTTTGGCTCCTTGGTCGTGACAGTAGACACGAATATGCCGGGTTCAAATGCGCGCTCCTTCAAGAGCTCTACTTTCTCTTTGTCGGGAATCGTCATGGTCGCTTTAATCGAGAAATTAATCTCTACTATGACATTTCCCGGGGTATCATCGAGGATCTTCGTAATCATTCCGTAGAGGGGATACGTAGTGCCGATTTCGACCTCACCAAACTTCACTTCGCAACCGAATTTCTCGAAGAAGTTCTGCTCTTTATCGCTCTGTTCCATCTCTACACCTCGAAAAGAATAACAACAACCTATACCCCCTTATCCCGAGGCAGAGAAGAAGTGCTTCAGATAAAGCACTCGCGACCTGAAAAAGTGCCTACTAGTTGAAACAACATCTGCGTACGGCGCGGACGCCGCCCGTTGAACGAGATACCTCCTGGCTTAAGGGGGGGTGGTCAATTAACTCGCGGCAACTCTGTACATCGCCATCCCCGCGAACGTAACAGCACAGTCCGCGACGTAGTCCACGGCCTGTTCATATTTCACGGTACTACATTCGGTGCGCCATCCCGTTCGATCAATCACGTCGAGAACCGTGTATAGGGTTGGAAATCCGCACATACGCCGCGCATCGCAATCTTCGGCCATGTGATCAAAGAGACGTTTTTTATCCCGTGCTTCGATGGCCGCGAGATATTCCGCGTCCCGGCGTGCAATCGCCGCCATCTTCTCCTCTGACAGCGAGCCTTCGTCGCCAAAGGATCTGCCAACGTGCGCCATATCGACACCTGCAACAAAGCACACCTTTGAGCCAGCCGCGACGCGCTCCCGAATCAATTCTGCAAGCGCAGCAGAAAATGCTTCGTACTCTTCGCACTCATGTGGGTAGCGATTGCGCGCAAGCATCGAATGAAAACTTCCAACAAGAATCGGAACAATCATCGCACCTGGCTTGAGCGCTGCGAGAAATGGCAGCTGAAGCTCTAATGAATGCTCTCGCTTGTGTAGGAACTCGTCCTGAAAAGCTCGGGCCACTCCGTAGCGATCTGCCAACTGCGTGACGAATTGAGTGTCGCACGGAAGCGTTCCGATCGGGCACTCAAAGTCTTTGGCACACAGATGGAATATATTTCGACTGTATTGATGCGCTGTGCCTATCAGCACATACGTATCGGCGCGAGACTCTGCCAGCCGAGGATATATATGTCCATAACACGATCCTCCACGCCTGTAATCGATGTGCGGAGAGACAAGCGCTACCAATTCTCGCTGCGAAGCGGACACCTGATACGGAACCAAGTAACCACTGACTAGCTGGCGAAGATCGGCGGCCGCATTGGGATACCCAAGCCCTGCCAAGACCGGAGCTCGAACAGAAGACGCAACAAAGAGATCTCGAACCTCTCTGTCAGCAGCAAAGAATCGAGCGTTCGCAAGAAAGCGGTGTTCGTCGAGCAAACGGACAAGCTCTCTGAGCGTCGACTCATCGAGTCCCTGAGGAGAGAAGAGATCGAGTATCTGCTGAAAGGATGACCCTCCATCAAATTTCGAAAGAATCGGCGCCACTGCTGGAACGAGCAACAGCGGATTATCGCTAATGCCGAGCGGGCACCTGACAACAAGGACATGCTCATCCCCTACCGACTGTAGATTGATGTCGATCGGCCAACGCAACTTCGGGTAAGCGTAGGTAGTATCCATGCTTACTTCAAAACTCCGACTTCATCACTTGCCGATACAGAACTTCGAAAAGATCCGTCCAAGGATATCCTCGGTGTAGGTCTTTCCGACGATCTCGTCGAGGGCTCCGAGGGCATCCTTGATGTCCGCCGTCAGAATCGTCACGGGCGAGCCGTTTGTTCGTACTCCATCGACGAAGGAACCGAGAGATTGACTGGCCCTCTCGAGACAGTCCCGGTGCCGCTCGTTGGTAACTATCTCGCCCACATCTCCCTTCTCAGGCATCGATGCGGCGACATCTTCCACCAACGCTTCAATCAGAGGGCCGATTCCCGCTCCGGATTTAGCTGAGATGAAAAAGTTTCGCTGGCAGAACGCAGACTCACACACAATCTGCGACAGAGCCGCCGGATTGAGATCGATCTTATTGACGATCATCCACACTCTACTCCCCTTCTCCTTGAGGAGCGTGAGGGTTTCGCGCCACGCTTGTGTGGCGTCGGTTGCGTCGACCACCAAAAATACGAGGTCGGCCCACGGTATACGCTCTTTGGCGAGCTCGACTCCGATCTTCTCGACCGTGTCGTTAGTTTCTCGTATGCCGGCCGAATCGCAGAACACGAATTTGTATCCAGCAAGAGTTGCTTCTTCTTCGATAAGATCGCGCGTTGTACCCGAGACCTCAGAAACTATGGCGCGGCGCTTGCCGAGAAGTACGTTCAACAGACTCGACTTTCCGGCATTCGGAGCTCCGCACAAAAGCACACGAACGCCCTCCTTGACCATCGCTCCGTACGAATACGAGCCCAGCAGTTGTCCTACCTTTGTGAGCGCTATATCCACTCGAGCTACCAAGCTATCGAGCTGTTCGGGCTTTATGTCCTCTTCAGGGAAATCGATCGTTGCCTCAAGCTCCGCCAATACATCTCGCAGAGGTTCACCTACCGCGGCCACCGCTTGACTGAGCCGCCCCTTGAGCTGCTCTCCGGCAAAGCGTAGCTCTTCCTCACCTTTGGCGTTGATGACGTCGGCGATCGCCTCTGCTTGCGTCAGATCCAATTTCCCATTCAGAAATGCGCGCTTGGAGAACTCCCCAGCTGCTGCTGGCGCGATGCCGTAAGCGTATATCGAACGCAAGACCTGCTGCACGAGCACCGGGCTTCCATGAAACTGGAATTCGGCAACATCCTCGCCTGTAAAGCTCCATGGAGCGGGCATGAACACGGCTAGCCCTCTGTCGATGACCCCGCCGGTTTTGAAATCGAGAATATCGCCGAAGATCAGAGTTCGAGGAAGACGAAGTGGATCCTTCTTACCCCGAAAAAGCGCTTTGAGCGCCAGCTTCGTGCGTGGTCCGCTGACGCGTATAACCGCGACTCCGGCAGGTGCCGGAGCCGTGGCTAAAGCTGCGATCGTCGAGCCGTCCATCAGATTAGGGTCAATAGATAGCCAAATCCGAAGATCAGAAGGCTCGCTATCGCCGTGGCGGAATATACCGAGCCTTTCTCCGAATTCCTCATGTACATCTGCTGAACAATCGATATGAGGTTACTGACCAACCAGTACAGAACCAGACCCGCCGGCATCGGAAAGACGATGAACATTCCAGCAAAAATGAAGGGCATTATCATCATCATCTTCTGCTGTGCAGGATCCGCGGAGGGATTCGGCGTTGTCCACTGCTGAACGATCATACTAGCAGCCATGAGCAGCACCATAATCGGCACCCCGAACCCGAAGATATCCAACATCTCCGGAGATGACAGATCGGTAATCCACAAGGCGAACGGTGAATGTCGCAACTCAATCGAGTTCAAGAGCGCTTGATACAAGCCGAGGAATACCGGGATCTGGATGACCATCGGCAAGCAACCACCCATCGGATTTACCCCCTTACGGGAGTAGAGCGACAAGGTTTCCTGATTGAGTTGTGTTGGGTCCTTAATACGCTCTCGCAGCGCCTTAATTTCCGGTTGCAGCTCTTGCATCTTCTTCATCGACTGGAAGCTTGCTTTAGAGAGCGGCAAAAGAGCTGCCTTCACAATAAGCGTAAGTGCG
This sequence comes from Bdellovibrionota bacterium, assembly GCA_044337105.1. Taxonomy (GTDB): domain Bacteria; phylum Bdellovibrionota_C; class UBA2361; order UBA2361; family OMII01; genus OMII01. Next base: position 3,981 of record JBIIOE010000071.1, read on the forward strand.
ATGATTGCGAGGCCCCAGTTCTGTAGGAACACGTACAGGTAGTGAAGAAACCACAGCAGTGGAAGGGCCAAGAAGGAGAACCAGCCGAGATCGATCGAACGCTCGAGGCTATAATTACTGACGAACTTCAGGGTTCGATAATCCTTCGGACCAACGTAAATCTCGAATCTCCCAGCATCCGCAGTCCCCGCGATCCGATTGACGTACATCGATCCGTCGCGTCCAAGCATGGTATTACGCCCCGAGATAGTCGGGATGAGCGTAGCCATGAAGTAGATGTCCCCAAGGGAGGCCCAACGACTCGTGCCGTAGTCCCGCAACCCCGCCTCAACGTCGGCCAACTGCACATGCCGAATCTTGTCGAAGCCATCGAGATACGTCAGGTGCGTGAGCTTCATGCGCGGATTTTCCTGACTGTCCGGATAAAAATGAGCCCATTCGAGCCACACTGGAGCACCTCCAGCTGCAGGCCGATCAAGCTTCACCTCAACAGAGAAAAGATACGAGTGCGAGGCAAGTTTGACGCGCTTGGTTATTCCGTTACCACTGGGAAGAATTCCCTTGAACTCCAGAACGACCTCGGAGTTCGGCGCGATCTTGAGGTTCGCCGACTGACTTCCCGGCGCTGCTCCATTTACTGCCGTAAGTGCGTAGCGAACTCCCTCGTCGCTCTCGTTACCAACGTACACCCCGAGAGGCATCACCGTGCCGTCAGGATTGTCGACCATATCGAGGTCGACCGGTTGCTCGAGGCTAACCTTGTACTCTTTGAGTTTGTAACTCACGACACGCGCACCGAGGTGGCTGATCGCTATGCGAGAAACATCAGACTCCACGAACGAAGTCGGCTGCGCCTCGAAATCCGCTTTGGTCGGATGAGTCAAAGGCTGAGGCTGAGCACCGGCTACCTGCGCTGCCGTAGAGGGCGTGACGTTTACAACTGCAACTCCACTGGTCACAGCGGGCGCAGCCGTAGTCGCCTCTGGTGCGACAGGTGCTCGCTTGGCCTTTGGGGCGAGGAATAGCTGCGTGTACACCATCGCAACTACGATACACAGTATAATTGCTCGGAGGGTACGCTTGTTCTGTTCTTCGTTCTCGTAGGCCACTAATGACTCCTCGTCTGAGTTTCGCCGGTTGTGACGAAACCTCTACATCTGAAATTTTCTTCTCTGCTGTTTGGGCGAGACCTTTCTAGGGAAACCACTGCGCCGCGTCAAGGTACGGGGTCGCTTCCGCCAGCACACCAGGGATTACATCGTACGATTCGGTGAACCGTCATGAAAACACCCCGCAACCATCCGTGCCTCTCAACGGCCTCAAGCCCATAATCTGAGCACGTGGGTTGGAACCTACAGGATCGGCCGATAAAGGGCGACAGCGTCAACTTGTATACCCGGTGCAGGAACCGAGCTACAGGACGACGCACTTCCCGCTTCGGACTTGACGAATCGGACATATGCGAGACCTCGACTAAGCGGACGTAGTGGCAAGATACCCGCGATTTTTGAGCGCTCCAAGGATCTGTCGGCGATAATCGGAAAATTCGCACAGCTGCACGTCGCGTCGCGCTACTACTAGAATATCAAGGGGCTGCGTAAGCGAGTGGCGATTCTGTCGGAAGATCTCGCGGATTCGGCGCTTGATGCGGTTACGACCAGTGGCGCGTTTCTCAATCTTCGTCGTCACTGCTATGGCGATTCGGCTCTCTGTTTGCAACGACGGAGCGACAACGACAAGAAAATGCTTCGAATATAGCTTTTCGCCGACATCTCTGAGGCGCGAGATCTCGGCGGTTCGCCGCAAGCGAGCTTGCGGCCCGAGAAGTAGGCGCCTAGCGATAGTGACCCTTGCGAGGTGCGGTAACAGAGAGGCGCTTACGGCCACGAGCCCTACGGGCTTTGATTACCTTGGTACCACCGCTGGTAGACATCCGTTTACGGAAGCCGTGGGTCGTCTTCCGACTTTTCTTACTGGGTTGATACGTTCGCTTCATAGTATGTACTACCTGAGATAATGAGCCTGGCATCCTAAAGGCTTTCTGAGGGAAGGTCAACCGTACGCAAAGAGAGACCTAAAACACCTCCCAAACCCCTGAAACTACACGAGCTTTAGCTGAGCACCACTGTCGTTATTGGCTCTTTTGGGAACTAAGCGCGTGTTTCATGTACGCTGCCATTCCATCCAAGGCTTCAAGCGGAAATGGTACCACTGCTGGTAGGAGCTGTCGATCTTCAGCACCACCGACCCCATCGTCACCTTTAGAGAGAGAGCCTTCCAGGCGCAGCAATACCAATCAGCGTCCTAAGGCTAAGGTGTCGCAGCTTTTATACGGCACTCCAACATCATAGAGCGAAACGAACGAAATCTGACCAAAGCGGACAGCAACCTCTCAGAACACACCCAACAATCTGATTTTACCGCGGTTATCAGCTTCTGAACTCAGTATAAAAAACTTCCTTACAACTGCTGCCCGTGGTAGATACCTCTCAGTCAATCGATGTTAAGCTCGATGTGAAATGATGCTGAAGCAAATACAACAGATAGTAGCGCCGAACTTTAGTGACACACTCACTGTTCGATCCAATCAAGAGCTCGCTACCGGTCCAAGCGAAATTGCATTTCATGAGTGGACGATTAACTCCGCTCGTCTCGCTGCAATCAAAGAGGTCTCCACCAACATCGCTGGCGAAATCCCAGCATACGAGCAGTATGTCGATGCTAAGAACGCAGAGCACGGTCTTAACGAGCGGTATGTTCTTGGCAACCTTACTCAGACTCCAAGCGCATTCAACTACTACGACAAGCTCCAAGAGGCCCTCGAGAAGCGCGGTGCCGAGATCTCTTTAGCAGCATAGCTAGGCCTTTTCTCTCTCTCCAGCATACTGCTACAAAGAGAGAAGCATGAACCAACCGATCAGATCCTCCCTCCTTTTTCTCTTCGCTCTCTGTATGGCGTTGCTCACGTCCGCGTGTGGGGACCGGTCGGTTGGTAGCGGCGCACACATGAAGGTACGCCTCGTCGCAGATCAGAGCTCGGCAACGCCGGGCTCAACTATCACGGTAGGTGTGCACTTCATACCGGACCCCGACTGGCACATATACTGGAAGAACGCAGGAGATTCAGGTCTCGGCCCGCGCTTCGGCTGGCGCGCCACTGAGGGAATCAAGGTCGCAGATCCGTTGTGGCCCTATCCCGAGCGCATACCTGTTGGCCCACTCGTCAATTACGGATACGGCGAGGCCCTCATCCCTTTTCCCGTAACAGTTAGTTCGTCTCTTCCTACATCCGGCACAGTCTCCATAGAGCTTTCCACCGAGTGGCTCGTGTGCAAAGACGAGTGCCTCCCCGGCGAAGCGAGCCTCAAGCTTGCGCTGCCGATTACTCGAACGCCTGGAGCTCCATCGACGCAACGCGCCCTCTTCGAAGACACCTTCAAACGGATCCCCGCGCCGCTGGAGAAAGTCTCTATTGCGGTTGAGGAACAGGACAAACACATCGTTGTCGCCATTATCCCCCTCGGGGAGAGATTCCTCCCATCAACGGCGTCATTCTTTCCAGAAGACAAGCGAATCATCTTGAACAGCGCCCCTCAACAGGTCACCAAAGAGGGCGGCGCTCTCAAAATTACCCTCGCACGAGATCCAAACCGGACTTCTGCAATCGAGCGTATTCGTGGCGTATTATTCTCTCCCGAAGGGTGGTCGGAATCTGGGGAGCCCAAAGCGGTCTCAATCGATAACAACCCACTCAACGCTCCCCCAGAGCAAGACGCTCCGATCGCGACCGCGTCAATTCCAGCTCCAAACGATACGCCCGGGTTAGGTATCGCCCTCGCCTTCGCCTTTATCGGCGGGCTCATTCTCAATCTCATGCCGTGCGTCTTTCCGGTGCTCTCCATAAAGATACTAGGATTCGTACAGCAGAGCGGCGAAGACAGCGCGAAGGTGCGCATTCACGGAGTGCTGTTCGCAGTCGGAGTGCTGGTCTCCTTTTGGGCGCTTGCTGGCTTGCTCTTCGCGCTCCGCGCGGGTGGCGAGCAGTTGGGGTGGGGGTTCCAGCTCCAGTCGCCCGTGTTCGTCGTCGCGATGATATTCGTATTCTTTACCCTCGGAGTACTCTTCCTCAGCGACGTTGCGATAGGACAAGCGCTTCAACGGATAGCGGGCAGCTCTCGCCTGCCAACCTCCTTTGCGGGCTCTTTCCTTAACGGTGTACTCGCTACCGCTGTTGCCACGCCGTGCACTGCACCCTTCATGAGCTCTGCGCTTGCAGCCACACTGACTCTGCCGACCGCTGCCGGATTCCTGATATTCACGGCGATTGCGCTCGGAATGAGCGCTCCGTACCTGCTTCTCTCCTGGAATCCTCGAATGCTGCGACTCCTTCCTCGGCCAGGAATATGGATGGAGACATTCAAGCAGCTCATGGCGTTTCCGCTGTTCGCCACGGCGATCTGGTTGCTGCGAGTTTTTGCTCGCCAGATGGGAGTGGAGCCTTCTGGACTCTCCGTGTTGATCGACGTGTTGTGGGGAGGCCTCGCCCTCGGCTTCAGCCTATGGCTCCTGGTACGCTCTACCCATACCGCGAAGAGCATCACCGCCCGATTCTATCAGATCGTTGCCCTCGTCGCCGTGGTCGGGGCCGCAACCATCGCACTCCCCTCACATGAAGAGATGAATCGCAGCCATGAACGCTCTTGCGATCTTCCGGACTCACCGCACATCGAAGAGGACTCCTTCGGCCTAAAGTGGGAGAAGTTCTCGCAGAGCCGCTTGGAAACGTATCTCGCTCAAGGAAAGAGTGTGTACCTCGATTTCACGGCGGAATGGTGCATCACGTGCCAGGTGAACGAGCGGCTGGTCTTTGGCTCTCAAGAGGTGCGAGATCTCCTCAAAGAGAAAAATGTCATCTTGATACGGGCCGATTGGACGTCGAAAAACCCAACTATCACCCAAGCGTTGCAAGGCTTCGGACGTAACGGCGTACCGCTCAATGTCTTGTATGCTAACGGCTCTCGAAAGAACCCGATAATTTTCCCCAATATCATGACCGCCGCGACGGTTGTGCAGGAACTAAAGAAGTTGTCTTAAGGAGCATATATGAACTTGAAGAACTCTCTACTTACGTTGGCCAGCATCTGCTTCCTGTGCTTTTCCAAGCCAGGCTATTCCGATACCGCAGTAGTTGGAGCACCCGCGCCTGAATTCAGCATCAAAGACGCGCAGGGAAATGAGCACTCGCTCTCACAATACAAAGGCAAAAACATCGTCCTCGAATGGTTCAACCCCGAGTGCCCATTCGTGAACAAGTTCTACAAGAAAGGGGATATGGCCGCCCTGCAGAAAAAAGTCATCGATGCAGGGGACGTATGGCTCACGATCAACTCTTCCGCAGAAGGCCGACAGGGGCACATATCTGCAGCCGAGGCTGCGCAGGCCCAAGCCAACCTCGGCTTAGCGAGCACCGCACTTCTTCTTGACCCAGAGGGAACGGTTGGAAGAGCGTATGGGGCCCGCACGACGCCACACCTCTTCGTTGTTGATGCGAACGGAACCCTAGCCTACGCCGGAGCCATCGACAGCATTCCATCCACGAGCTCCGACGATGTCGCGCGCGCAACAAACTATGTCACAGAGGCGCTGACTGCGCTCAAATCCGGCAAGAAGATCGAGAACCCTGCCACCGAACCGTACGGATGTTCGGTGAAATACAAAGGATAAATCTGTCTCAATTGATACCGACCAACCGCTATCCTTTCAGAAATAAGCAGATCAAACGGTGTTAACTGCGACCCTTTCTTGAGATATGTTCTCAAAAGGGTTGCATTCAAAGCCGAAACCTTTGTAATCATGCTTGCTATTTAAGATGTCCAAGCGCCTAGTCATAGTAGAATCGCCCACGAAGGCTCGCACCATCGAGAAGTTCTTAGGCAAGGATTTCGAGGTGTTAGCTTCCTATGGCCATGTTCGGGATCTACCGAACAACGCGGCCGAGATCCCCGCTGCAGTCAAAAAACAGAAGTGGTCGCGCCTCGGCGTCAACGTCGACGAGGACTTCAAAGCGCTCTACATAGTCCCGAGCGACAAGGAAAAGCGAGTCAAAGAGCTCAAAAGGGCCGTCGACAACGCCTCTGAAGTGTATCTCGCAACCGACGAAGACAGAGAGGGGGAGTCGATAAGCTGGCATCTGCTCGATGAGCTCAAGCCCAAGGTTCCGGTTAAGCGGCTCGTGTTCCACGAGATCACCAAGAAGGCTATCGAAGAGAGCCTCCAACACGCTCGAGAAATCGACGAGAACTTGGTCAAAGCCCAAGAAACCCGCCGCATCATCGACCGCCTGTACGGTTACTCGGTAAGCCCTCTTTTGTGGAAGAAGATGGTACCGCGCCTGAGCGCTGGTCGAGTACAGAGCGTGGCTATGCGACTGCTGGTGGAGAGGGAGCGCGAGCGCGCACGCTTCAGATGCGCCGACTACTGGGACCTCAAGGCGGTCTTCGAAGCTGCCTCAGATACCTCGATACCTTTTGAAGCACAGCTCACACACCTTGGAACCAAGCGCGTAGCGGGCGGAAAAGACTTCGATCCCTCGACAGGCCAACTCACCAAGAAGGATGACGTGGTGCTGCTCGACGGAGCGACCGCTCAAAAGCTCGCAGAAACACTCGCTCGAGCCACACCTCGGGTCAAAGAGGTCGAGAGCAAGCCTTTTACTCAAAGGCCCTATCCTCCCTTCACCACGAGCACACTTCAACAGGAAGCCAACCGCAAGCTCGGCTTCGGAGCCAAGCGCACGATGGCGGTTGCTCAGACCCTGTACGAGAACGGCTTCATCACCTACATGCGTACCGACTCCACGACCCTCTCGGGAGAGGCCATCGCAGCCGCTCGGTCGCATATCGTGCGCGAGTTCGGTAAGGAGTTCCTTCCTAACGAGCCGCGTATTTACAAGACGAAGGTGAAGAACGCACAGGAGGCGCACGAAGCAATTCGACCGGCTGGTACTGAGATCACCTCTCCCAACGTCGTCAAGGACAGATTAGGCCTCGAGGCCGTGCGTTTGTACGAGCTGATCTGGAAGCGAACGCTCGCCTCCCAGATGCGAGACGCAGAGGGCACGCGCGTGTCTGTTGCCATCAATGTTGATGATGCCACCTTCCGCGCCTCCGGAAAGACGATCTCGTTCGCAGGCTTCTTGCGCGCATATGTTGAGGGATCCGACGATCCCGAAGGAGACTTGGCAGAGCAGGAGCGCAACCTGCCGCCTCTCAAGCAAGGCGACACGGTAACCTCGAGGGGATACGATGTGCTCAAGCACACGACCCAACCGCCACCTCGCTACACTGAAGGCAGTCTGATTAAAGAGCTCGAGAAGCTCGGTATCGGACGCCCCAGCACGTGGGCGACGATTGTAGACGTCGTACTTTCGCGCGACTACGCATTCAAGAAAGGCTCAGCTCTCGTACCAAGCTTCCTAGCCATAGGAGTGACGGGACTACTTGAGAACTACTTCGCGAATCTCGTCGATTACGAGTTCACCGCGAACCTCGAAGATGATCTCGATGCGATCTCGCGCGGGGAAAAAGACAATCTCGAGAAGCTCCGCACATTTTACTTTGGCGATGACGCATCGTCACCGGGCTTGAAGTCGCTCGTGACGCAAGGCGAAGAAACGATTGATCCTCGTGAGGTGTGTGGAATTCGTCTCGGCAAGGATTCGCAAGACCGCGATGTCGAGGTGCGTATCGGTAGGTACGGCCCGTTCCTCTCCAATGGAGAAGCGCGCGCAAGCATCCCGGATACGGTTGCCTTCGACGAGCTGACCGCCGAAAAGGCGGAACAACTCCTTCTCGAAGCGGCCAAAGGACCCGAATCACTCGGACCAGATCCAGAGACGAACGAGCCTGTGTACCTCAAAAAGGGGCGCTTCGGTCCGTACGTTCAGCGTGGCGATATGGTGGAGGGTGGCGAGAAGCCAAAGATGGCGTCGCTCCTTCCGGGCATGTTGCCGGAATCTGTCACACTTGAGGTCGCGCTTCAGCTGCTCTCACTCCCTAAGAATCTGGGCAAGAACCCAGAGAACGAGGAGGAGGAGGTCATCGTGGCCAACGGCCGCTTCGGCCCGTACGTCAAATGCGGCTCCGAAACCAGAACGATTCCAGCAGACGAGCCACCGTATTCTATTACGATGGAACGCGCTCTCGATCTCCTCAAGCAACCGCGTACTCGTGGTAGAGCATCGAACCAACCGAAGACCTTAAAAGAGGTTGGCAAGCATCCTGACTCAGGCAAAGCGATCTCGATCAAGAGCGGCCGTTACGGGCCCTACGTCACCGATGGTGAGATCAACGCATCGCTTCCGCAGGGAGGAGATCCAGACACGCTCACCATGGATGAAGCAGTGGCACTACTCGCCGCCCGCGCAGCCAAGGCTCCCACCAAAGGTAAGCGCGGAGGCAGGGGCGCCACGAAGGCGAAGGCTGCTCCCAAAAAAGCTGCTAAGAAAGAGTCCGCAGCCGGCACCGGCACCAAGAAGCCGCGTGGCTCCAAGAAAACTCCCGTCGCTGAGTAGCTAGAACTGGTCTCAAAAGTAGCTTCGTAGCGAGGTTGGCGAGATGCGCGGCGAGACGAGGAAAACGAGCGAAACAACCGGAGGTGTATCCACTGAGATACACTGAGGATTGTTTCGCGAAGTTTGACGAAGTCGCAGCCCGCATATCGTCAACCGAAGCAGAAGATACTTTTGAGACCAGTTCTAGGTACTGAACAGGCTGCGAAGTCATTTTTCTGCAGCCTGTTAAGCAACAGGAGTGCAGAGCCCCCTGCGCGAAAGACCACCGCCGTGAGAACAAACCACGTCTCTACTCTCACATCCACACTATGCAAATAAGTTAGACCGTATTACCTCTTTGCGGAATCAAAGATTCAGGGGAGTAATCCATGACGACGGTCACAACCATCTCGGTCATCTGCTTTATCTTCGGGGCTATCATAGGCAGCTTCCTTAGCGTGTGTGCCTACAGAATCCCGATGGGCAAGTACACACCCGAACGCGAAGGGATAAAGGTGTTCGAAAAACCGATCACCATCGCCTCCCCGGCGCGATCTCTGTGTCCGAATTGCGAGCATCAACTGGCGTGGTGGCACAACATCCCGCTCGTATCGTGGTTCCTCTTGCGAGGGCGGTGCGCCTACTGCAAAGCCGCAATTCCCTTCAGATACTTCCTCATCGAGGCAGCCACAGGCTGTCTGTGCGTCTTGTGCTACTGGAAGTTCGGATTAACGTTCTCAGCTTTGGTTGCGTTCGCCTTCGTGTGCGCGCTCGTCGTAATAACGTTCATCGACATCGACTACATGATAATCCCGAACGTCATCACGTATCCGGGAACGATTATCGGCGTATTCTTGGTTTTGGCAAACGAGTTCGTCCCGTGGAACGGCTCGCGAATCCTGGTCAGGCCTTTTGCTGCATCAGCGTACGAGGCACTCCTGGGACTCCTCGCAGGACCAGGCGTTCTCTTGGCAATCTGGTGGTTCTACCTCAAGGTGCGCAAGCGTGACGGATTAGGGCTCGGTGACGTAAAGCTACTCGCGATGATCGGCGTTCTCTTCGGATGGGAAGCGTCATGGCTCACCATATTTGCAGGATCACTCGTGGGCTCTGTCTTCGGAATAGTACAAGTCCTCGGTAGGAGGATGGGGCTTTCTCAACCACTTCCCTTCGGACCTTATCTGGTGGCCGGATTCCTGTTCTTTCTCTTCGATGGACCACTCGTAATCGGACAACTCACGGGGAACTTGGACCTACCCCTCGATTGGTGGATCAGCATTCAGAGATGAGCGTTAGCGGATCGCCAAACGACACTCCTTTGAGCGTATTGATCGTTGACGACGACAACGAGGTACGGCGATCACTTCATGCCGTGCTCGACACCGCTGGCTACGTGTCAGCTACCGCAAGCTCTGCAGAAGATGCCCTACGACTGGCGAGCACCAATCCGTACGACCTTATTTTGAGCGATCTCAAACTCCCCGGATTGTCTGGGCTCGACCTACTCAAAGAGATAGGCCGGCGAATCCCCGTTATTCTCATGACAGCTTACGGAGATGCGCACATAGCGACTCAGGCCGCGCACCTAGGAGCCTACGACTACATCGCCAAGCCGATCCTAGCCGATGAGCTCATCTTCAAGCTCCGCCGCTTCGAGGAGTTCGAGCGCATCAAGCGGGAGAATTCGACGCTCAAAGAAACGATCTCCGAGCGCTACTCCTTCAACAAGATCATCGCACGCAGCGACGCCTTCAAGGCCGTCTTCGACACCGTTAAGCGGCTTTCGCAGTTCGCAACCACTGTGATGATTACGGGAGAATCTGGAACTGGAAAGGAGCTCCTCGCACGCGCGATCCACGAAAACTCTCCGCGCAGAGGCAAGCCTTTCGTGGCAATCAACTGCGGAGCGATCCCGGAAAACCTGATGGAGTCAGAGCTCTTCGGCCACAAGAAGGGCGCTTTCACCGATGCATCTCGAGACAAGAAAGGTCTTTTCGAGGAAGCGAGCGGCGGCACCCTGTTTCTCGACGAGATCGGAGAGCTCCCTCTTCATCTACAGGTTAAGCTACTCCGAGCCCTACAGGAGCAAAGTATTCGCCGGGTCGGAGACGAGCATCTGATATCCATCGACGTGCGAGTAATCTCCGCGACGCTCAGAAACCTCGAGCAGGATGCCCAGCTCGGTCGATTTCGCGAAGACCTGCTGTATCGTCTCAACGTAGTATCGCTTCACCTTCCTCCTCTCAGAGAACGGCCCGAGGACATTCCTATCTTGGTAGAGCACTTCCTCGAGAAACATGCCAAACGTCTCGGCATTCCTCCCAAGAAAGTTCCGCCGGAGATTTTAAAGCTACTACTCAGCCAGACCTGGCGAGGAAACGCTCGCGAGCTCGAGAACTGCATGGAGCGCGCGCTGGTGTTGTCGCAAAGTGACGAGATAGAGCGGGACACCCTTCCTGAGTATATCCTTGCGAGTCCAAGGGTCGAACGTAGCGGTGGAGTCTCCAAGGATGAAGATGAGGCTGGCGACAATCTTTCGATCAAGCAGCGCACTCGAGAGTTAGAGATCAGATTGATTAAGGGAGCCCTCAGCAAGACCAACGGCAACCGAACTCATGCAGCACGCATACTCGAAATCAGCCACCGCGCACTTCTGTACAAGTTGAAAGAGTACGGCCTCGTCCAGGAGTAACCGACGGGTTGCGGCGAAACAATGTTGGGTATATCCAACGTAGAGGGGCATCAACCCCTTAGCCTATAAGTACCCCAGCTGTGGAAAACCTGTGGATAGATAACTCCAAGTTAGCTCAAATTCCGACTCTACAGCCAAACACTGGTGGCAAAAAAAAGCTGATTTTTTCGTCGCTGCGGGACAACTTCTTACTACATAACAACCTGATATCTAAGGTTTTTTTGCCTCTCGATGGCATTTGAGAATTAGCCGCGGGTGCCCTAATCTAGAAGGTATGCTGAGTCGATCAACGGTAGATAGCCTCATCCCCATTCTGAAGAAGGATGCTCGCCGTGCACTAAAGATGGTCGTGCCCGGATTTCCGAAGCCTTACTACAGTTCATTTTTATTGAAGGATGTTCACTGGTTCAACACCTGGGCCAGCAGCGGATCCACCTGTCGCTCGCAGCACGACCGTTCGCGAAATGTGTACTGTGACCTGCGTGTCGGATCGTACGAGTACGATCAGATCGTCGAAGGCGGTCTACGAGAACACGATGAGGACCTAGAGTCGAACTCGCACTGCGCCGTACCGATAGATGACAAAGATTACGACGGCTTACGCATCACTCTCTGGAAACTTCTGGAGAGCAAGTTCCGAGAGGCGCTCGCCGATTACAATCAAAAGGAAGCGAGTAGGCTCTCGACCCCGGACCCGAACAACGGCCTGCGGTCATTCACGAGGGGCAAACGCGCTACGCATAAGCATCACGCTCGCCTCGACCGCGTCGATTACGAAAAGTGGAGTAAATTCTGCAAGCGAGCTTCTCTGTGGCTATCAGAGTTGCCACGCTTGTCAGGCAGCTGGGTCGAGTTCGATGTGTCTCAAGAGACCCGTATCTTCGTAAACACCGAGGGCAGCACGATCGTTCAAAACTCCCAGGTATTCTCCCTAATAGCCAATCTGCACAAGCGCACACGAGAGGGTTCGCGCTTAGAGCAAGAGCTCATCATAAACTGCGGGGCAGAGGGTGAACTTCCGAACCTCGCCACATTCAAGAAACTAGCTCTTCAGAAGTACCAGCAACTGATGCGGCTCTCGAGAGCCAAGAAGATCCATGCGTTTTCAGGTCCTGTGCTGCTGTACCCCGGACCTGCAGGACTCCTATTCCACGAGGCAGTCGGGCATCGGCTGGAAGGTTCTCGGCTTCTTTCTGCCGGAGAGGGGCAGACCTTTAAAGATCAGGAGGGCAAGCGCATCTTCAATCTCCCGATACGCGTGCACGACAATCCGCTCATAAAGGAGTTCGAAGGGCAGCGATGCATCGGATCGTATCAATTCGATGACGAGGGTACGCGCGCTCAAGACGCGCTACTCATCGACGAGGGAGAGCTCAAGGGCTTCCTCACCACGAGAGCCGCGACCAAGAAGGGGCGCTTTCACTCGAATGGACACGCTCGCACCAGACAACACCAAAGACCGATCAGCCGCATGGCGGTTACAGTTGTCGAGGCAGCCAACGGACAACCAATCGATCGTCTCAAGGCGAGATTGATTCAGGAGATCAAGCGCCAAAAGAAACCTTTCGGCATGATCGTGTACGAGACCAGTGGCGGTGAAACCGATACCACCAACTACGACTTCCAAGCTTTTGCGGGCGAGATCTCGTACGCAACGCTTATTTACCCGAACGGTAAAGAGGTCTGCGTGCGAGGTGTTAACTTCATCGGGACACCGCTTCAGTCCCTCAACAACATCCTCGCAGTCGGAAACAAACCGGAGCTCGACAATGGATTCTGCGGTGCAGAGTCTGGTCTCATACCTATCAGTACGATCGCGCCTGCTGTGCTCGTGAGCACCCTCGAATTACAGGGCAAGGACGAAGAATTAGTCACACCTCACATTCTTCAGCGGCCCAAGAGCCTGCGTCGAAGGAGAAGGCAGCTCAAGAGTAGAAGGAAGCGGCGCTCATAGAACAGCGCGGCGGCATCGGCGCTTCTGCTCCACCTGTTTTTCAACACAAGCATATGCGGATAAAAATACGGCTCATCGACGGAATTAGTGGGTACTTTCTGTCAGATTGGGACGTGCACCTGCTCGCGAACGTGAACGTACCCGAAGAAATGACCTCACGCTCTCTCACGGTAACTTAGAAACAACCCCTGCACTTGCAGGTTTGCCAATCTCGTGTTCGTCAGGGGACGATGTAGGTACATGGATACACCGATCAAGAGTGGCACCGGACTCCCGCTCGGGTACGTTCACGTTTACGTGCACGAGCACGAGCACGAGCACGAGCACGAGCACGAGCACGTGAAAACCGTCATTTCAGGGCTAAAACCAGCGATTTCGGGCCTCACACTGACCATAACTACCCACTAAATCCGTCGAAGACCCAAAAATACAGGGGGGCACCCTGGCGCTTCAAATGCTCTAGACCGAACCCTTCGTCAGTCTCCTCTCCCTTCCCTTCCCCCTCTCCGTTCTCTCTGCGCTCTTTGTAACCCTCCCCTCATCAGAAGAAGCAACCCTCCCCTACCCAGAGGAGCCACGCACAACGAATAAAACGCAATTACCGCGCACCGCGTCAGCCACTCCTTTCATCCTAAAGGAGAATGTCGTGGAGCTCCTATGCCGTACACCAGTGACAAGCCCCTTCTAAAGCGCAAAACCATCAGCCTCGCGTGCGATCGCGTGGTCAACAACACCGATCAAACCTCGAGCGTCCGTATCATCCGCGCTCAGCAGAGGCTGGGGAGCTCCTCAGAGGGAATCACGCAGCGGTCTCTCGATATAGCGAGAGAGGTCACCATACAGAAGAGTAGCTGCAACGTGCTCGTGATCAATGCGAGTCACACCATGGCACACGAGATAACAGCCCAGCTCACCGAAAATCTTCCTGGCTCGTCGATTCTGTTTGCGCCTACTCTCAACCTCGCTCTGTGGATCTTGAAGCGCCGCAGTATAGACCTAATCCTCTCGACCGATCAGCTACCCGACGGCTCTCTTTCCAAGCTGCACGAGTTTTTGGAGTTGATGTCGCCGCCGCCTGAGCTCCTCGTCTTGAGCGATCTGACCTCCACCCGCTCTCAGATGAATTCCCATCCAGGGTATCGATTTGTGGAGGTTCGGCGTCTGTCGTACCGAAAGGAGGAACAGCCGCAGCCTGCGGAGCTGACGCAAACTATTTCAGCGCTCGGAGCGGATCTCAGAAATGACCTCAACAATCCACTCCAAGAAATTGTAGCAATGGCGTTCGTAGCGCACGCGAGTGCTGGCCTATCCCCGGTGGCTGAACAGGCTCTCTCGGCTATTCAGAGAGCGGCCGGAAGCATGGAACACGTGGTGAAAAACCTCGAGAGTAAGATTCGAGGAGCGGTGTCTCGCCCCGCAGCTTAGCGCGAGAGAGGAGAGCGGACGTGTCTCTTATCCCCCCGATAGCTCGACCGCCTGCAGCGTAGCCTGCAGCTCAGTATTCCCACCGTACGTATTAATGTCCGGGCGGAATGCTATATCGACCGTCGCATTCGGATAGAGCGCCGGGTGAGATGGTTGACGCCACATAACACCGGCCAAAAATCGCTTGCCGTCACTAAAGA
>JBIIOE010000164.1:0-5826 GCA_044337105.1 Bdellovibrionota bacterium
TAGTTCGGGAGCGAAGAGATAAAGCTGCTCGTTCGGGTACGTTCACGTTTACGTGCACGAGCACGTTCACGTGGAAAGGTGCTATTTATAGTCAAAACAACGACTTGCGCCCTCTCTGGCCTCGGCACTCCCCACTCGATCCCACGATGAGCCATATATCTTATCGACAAGATGCTGCATGATTTGCATCGGATTCGCCCCAAGCCTAACATTGAGAGAACAAGTGGCTCGTTTTGCTCGCACAAAACAGCCAAGCGTCTCGTTAGCTGTCTGACTTGACCCGCTGAGTTTCCCCTCGCGTCGAGGCGCCGCCGCCGCGGCGAGGTCTGTGGGATCCTCCGCTACGACTTGCGCTGCTGCGTCTTCCATTTTCCGGGCTCGCGCTTGCGCTCGGAGCGGCTGGCGGTTGAGCGGGGGTTGTTTGTTGGGGTGTCTGTGTGGTCTCGGCCTCTGCGCGCGGAGCTGCCGCAGCTTGTCCCGCATCTCGCACTCCATCCATTTCGAACTCGTATTCGTCTGGTCGGAGTCGGCCGTCCGGGAGGATCAGTATCTGAACGCCATGCTCTGCTTCGAGGCGAGAGAGGTCGCTGCGTTTGTTATTGAGCAGGAAAAACGCCGGGACTGACGAGAGCCGAGCGCGTACTTTGGCAACGTGCCCTACGACAACTGCCGCTTGGATTTTACGGAACGCTTCCAGCGCAACGAGCTCTGGGCTCTTGATCGAGCCAGTGCCATGACAATGCTCGCATTTAACGTGGCTTTGGCTGGCTAGGGATGCGCGCAATCGCTGACGAGACATCTCCAGGAGTCCAAACTTAGAGAGCCGACCGATCTCGATGCGAGCTTTGTCAAATCGCAGAGCGTCTTGAAGCCTTCGTTCGACGGAGGCTCGGTGTCGCTTGTCGACCATGTCGATGAAATCGATGACGATGAGTCCGCCGAGATCGCGCAGCCGTAGCTGACGTGCTACTTCATCTGCGGCTTCGAGATTCGTCTTGAAGGCCGTTTCCTCGATGTTCTCTCCATCGGTGGCCTTTCCGGAGTTTACGTCGATCGCCACGAGTGCTTCGAGCTGCTCGATGACGATGGCGCCGCCAGATTTGAGCTTCACCTCACGGGCGAGGGCGTTCTGAACCTGTTGATCTATGCCGTGGTACGTGAATATCGGCTCCTGTTCCTCGTACAAGCGGATACGCGAGCGATAGCGCGGCATCACCTGCCCGACGAACTCCTTCACTGTTCGGAAGGTTTCGGGCTCGTCGATGATAATCTCCCTGACGTCGGGGGTGAAGTAGTCTCTGATTACACGGGTGGCTAGATCGTTGTCCTTGTAGAGTAGGCAGGGGGCTTGGGCTGTCTGGTTCGCCACCAGGATACTTTCCCACAACTTGAGTTGCAGCGAGAGGTCTCTGGAAAGTTCGCTCTGCGAACGATCGAGCCCAGCGGTGCGTATGATCATTCCGATACCGATCGGCATCTCGAGCTCGCGCGCGAGTTTCTTGAGGCGGACCCGCTGATCGCTGTCGCTTATCTTTCGGGAGATTCCACCACGGTCGCTGCCTGGCATGATCACGAGATATCGACCGGGGAGGGAGAGGTACGTGGTCAGGGTAGCCCCCTTCATGTCGCGTTCCTCTTTGACGACCTGGACCACCAATTCTTGGCCTGGTTCCAAAACATCCTGAATACGTACACGTCCGGAGCGCGGGCCGTTCTTGAAGCAGGACGGATGCACGTCGTTAATCTGGAGGAACCCGTTGCGCTGTGTGCCTATGTCGATGAAGGCTGCTTGTAAGCTCGGCTCTATGCGAGAGATCCGTCCGCGGTAAATGTTGCCTTTGGCTTTCTTTCCGACGTTCGATTCAATCTCGAGTTCAACGAGAGCAGCACCGTCTACTATTGCTATGCGGCAATCTTCCTGATGTACCGCGTTGATAATCATTCTTTGATCCATGAATCTCCTCCCTGGGTGCTGCTAGGAGAGAAGAGTTGCGCGAACGTAGAGTGGGTGAAGGAGGCGCCACCTCGGATCGTCCTCGACAGAGAGGGGTTGTACACCTCTCGAACGTCCACCCTTGAATATCTGGAAAGCTCATATTCCTCTTAGAGTCGCGGCCGACTAATGTGTGTCGGCTCTCTTCTCGACGCGTGCGGCTTGAAGCCAACGTGCACGCAGCACTTTACGAAAATAGTGTGAAAAATCTGTCTGCTAAATTGTTAGCACCCAATAGTGTGTACCACAGATGGAGCCCGAGCGGTACCCCTTAGTTGTGAACATCGTTCGTCTTAGCGACCTAGCAAGGTCTCAATCTCCCGGACTAACTCACGAGATTTACAAGGCTTAGTTACCACTACGTTGCATCCTGCAGAGCGCGCCTCCTCGTGGATATCCGGGTCGTCGATGGCGGTAAAGGCAACGATCGGAACCTGAATCCCTTTGTTTCTTATCTGACGCACACACTCCTGACCGCTCATGCGGGGCATCATGAGATCGATCAAAATGATGTCGGGCTCGGTTTCCTCTACGCATTCGAGAGCCGTAATGCCATCTGGGCTGCGCACAACGTCAAATCCCTGATCTTCGAAGAGAAGATCGACTATATCAAGCGCGGTCATATCATCATCGATGACCAAAATTCGGTTTGCCATGGTTAAACCTTTTCACCCATCACCAAAACCTCGAAACTTCTCGCTAGGAGGCTCTTTCTCGCAGCTTGTAACTACGCCACGCTTCTTAACAGCGTTTTTTGACCGAGTTTCTCCCCCGGATTTCCTCACGAAACGTTCTAAAGCTGTTCCTGCCTACTAACATTCGAGTGGACACCTCGTCGCGACCGCTACAACCATCTGCACGATTGTTCCATGTAAGTGTTGATGCATCCCGAGGCGAGATGGATACAGGAGAACGATGTTTAGAGTGTGGGGGTGGTGAGATAGGTCGTGCCAGGAAACCCCGTTTTAACGTATCCGCTTGAAATCTCTGGAGCATTAGCCGATATGAGGTGCAGGGATAAACGCTCACGCGTGAGAGGAGCAAGTAGCTGCAACTTTTAGCAGTGTTTGGTTCTCCCACTAGTGGGTTAGCAGTTTTCAACAAGGCAGGCCACGTTAAGGATGTTCGCGCTCGAGATCTCATTTGCGGATAATACCGCCAGTGCGGAGACGATTTTTATTCGTCGTCCGACCGCTATTGTCGGAGCCGACGAGTCGGCGCACGTGCTCGTCGACGATATGGCCTCGCTGCGCTATTCCCTCCAGATAAGTCGTGAAGTAGAGCGCACGTTCAGACTCCGACCGCTGGCGACAGACCCCCAGGTGCAGATCCCAAGTTTTCTCGAAGGCGTCTATGACGGTCAGGCGTTAATCGATCTCGGGCCGGTGAAGATGCGATTTACAGCCCTCGATGTCGATCTTCTCTTGAAGGAAGGAGAGACGCCCGATCGAGCCGGAATGCGGATCTTGCGGCAGTCGGCTGCAGGTAAAGGCCCTCGCTTCCCAGCACTGGTAGTAAGGTCGAATCCGAAGTCTACGGTCTCTTTTGCTCCAGATCAGCCGGTGTATGTTGGGCGTTCTCGGCAGTGCTCTTTGCGTCTCGATGTTGCGAGCGTGTCTGCCAAGCATGCGCGTATCGGCTTCGAGTCGGGTGAGTTCTGGGTGGAAGACCTCGGTTCGACCAACGGCACGTTCGTGAACCAGCAGCAGATTTCAGGTCGAGTCAATGTCGCGCCGGGTGTGCCCATTTCTCTCGGCAGGGAGGTTTCGCTCGTAGGAGTGACCTCGCAAGAGCAGTTGATGAGAGCGGCCGCGACCTCACAGAATAAGAATGTCGCTCCTGTGGCGCAGGAGAAGAAGTATCCGGTCTTGGTCTCGTTGTCCGAGAGCGCTAGGCCGGCGCGCATCGTTCTGGTGCCGGGCGCGAAGTTTAGCTTGGGGCGCGACCCAGCCAGCGATATGTGGCTGGGAGCTCCGCACATTTCACGCAGTCACTGCGTGGTGGAGATGACCAAGAGTGGGGTGGTGAGGATCACGGACCAGAGTACTAACGGTACGGCATACGACAAAGGCATGCTTCGCAAAAACGAGACAGCAGAAAGCTCTGATCGGCCCTACGTTCTCGATTTTGGAGGAAGCGTGACTGTTGCTGTGTGTTTCTCTGAGGGAGACGAGAAAAATTTTGTGGCATCGGGGGGAGTGCCCCACACGTTTCTGCCTCAATCCGCCGAGTTTTCAGGGCAAGTGGGTCGAGGGCCACGTCGTACTACGACGTGGTTGCGTGAGGGCACACCGGAAGCCCCGGAGAAGAGCGGCGCTGGTCGACTCAAGGGCGCGCTTGGTGGAATGTATGGGCAGTTGTCGCGGCGCGGTCGCTTGGCGATGGCCTTGGTAGTGATTGGATTTGTAGCGGTGCTCGTCGTAGTTGGAGCGCTCTTGGTATCAGGATTGCGGTGGTAGTGAGGGGGCACGAAGTCCTCTGCGGTACCCCGCAGACATGAGATGTAGTTGATAAACGCGAGCAGGGTCGTGGCCGTGCTCGCGAGATGACGGAAAAGGTTTTGCCCCCTTCGCTCACCCCGCTGAAGTCTTAGGCTTCGAAGTTGTGTGAGCGAAGAGGGTTTGGATTGAAGATAAATTAGGTGGAGTTAAGGTCATGTCAAGTGAAACTACAGAATTGACGTTCGTACGCTGCCCTTCGTGCCGCAGCTTAGTTCCGGCTACTGCAACACGCTGCAGGATCTGCAACAACCCGCTCGAAGGCGGGGGGAAGTCTGATGAGAGCGAAGCTTCGAAAGCGGCGAGTCGTATTCGGCAAAAAACGATCTCGGCATCAGCCGATGAGGTCGCATCTGCTTTGGCAGAAGTGCATGTCGATAGTGCGCCTGAACCTATCGCGCCTACTTCTTCCTCACCTACTGCGGTGCAGGCTTCTCGACCACCTGTACCCCCAGCAGACGACGATGTCGATTTTGATCCGCTTGGTGCGTATCTTCAAGAGCTCGAGGAGGCCGAAGAGTTGGGCTCGCCGAACATATCTGCGCCACAGCAGGCGCCTCTGGGCGCAACGCAATCAGTCGCAGCACAAGACAACGACGATTTCGATCCTTTCGACCTCGACATCTTCGATGAGCCAAGCGATGAGCCTACGCCAGCGCCGGCAGTCGCTGCGCCGGTGACGGAATCGGTGCATGAGTTGCCCCCAGAGCCGATTCGCACGACGGTAGCAGCAGCGTCGCAGCCGCCTGTGCAATTTGAGGCCCCGCAGGAGTCGATGCGTTCGCAGGAGCCAGTGCAGCCTGCGCGTCCGAAAGAGCAGCAGGAGCCTCGGCGTCCTTTCGGAATGCCTGCTCAGCAAGGTCGTGGACCTGGTGGTGCGCCTGAGGGAGCGCGTCCGGAGCGCCGGGCCGAGCAGCGGCCAAATGAGCAGCGGGCCAATGAGCAGCGCCCTCGGGATGAGCGTGGACAGGAGCAGCGTCGGCCCAAGGATTCGCCTCAGCAGCGTCCGAACAACCAGCAGAATCAGCAGCAACCTAGGCGAGATGCGAGGGGCGAGCAGCGCCATGATGCGCCAAAGGCGCACAAGAATGGGCACGAATCGCGTTCCGAGCAGCGCTCGGAGCAGCGTCCCGAGCCGCAGGGCGGAGCCCGGCAACCAGATCGGGCGCTGGGAGGCTCTGCTCGTCCCGCCAAGATCAATCCTGGCAGGTTGTTTGGGTGGCTGGTGAGCTACGAGAATCCAGACGGACGGGCAATCGAGGTTCGCGAGGGCAAGTTCTTCGTCACGGGAAACAGCATAAAGACCACCGATCTTGTGATTGAAGATCCTAGTAT
>JBIIOE010000165.1:0-5786 GCA_044337105.1 Bdellovibrionota bacterium
TGCGTTTCTCTGAAAGGCACCACATGCGCCTCCCACAGCGCCGGGAGCGATAGGTCAGATCAAAGGGTTGTTTCATCAACCGGTCTCGTCCGATGACGCGCGTCTTCTCGCGTTGCCGTATAGCTTCCGCCCGCTCCTCGAGCTTGCGGACACGACGGATGAGGGCTTCGTTTATGTTCGCTTGCGTGTGTGACTCGGTGTAGCCGAATGCCTCCATCCAGGCATTTGGCTCCAACACAAAGGGAAGCTCCTCCTCAGAGTCTCTACGGATCGCCTCGGCTATCTTGGTATACCCGCGCAGGTTGTGGCTATCTCGCGCGAGCTTGACGAATTGATACCGCCGGACCCGCTTCCACAGCTGTGTATACTCGCCGGAACGGAAAATCTTCCAGGTACTGAAGCCTGGGTAGCGGTCAATCGTCGTTTCAAGGTTGTCTTTGGCTGGATTCGCATACATGTACGCAATGGCAGCTAGTGCTCTGAGCGGGGTCAACACTATGGGGCTGTCGTACCCTTCACACCACAGTGTTCTCTTGTCACGTCCAAGGAGCCCGTTAATCATGTGGGCCGACTCGGTTTTGAAGTGCCTCATAAAGTTAGGAACATCGTCGGGATTGTCCACCACAAGAAGCATGTGCACGTGCGTTGCTTCAACGATCACGTGGCAGATCTTGACGGGGTACAGCGTCCGGGCAGCAACAAGACAGCTCTGTATGATGAGTTCACACAGAGGATTCGCCAACAGAAGTAACCCCTCCTCGACACTAAACGTGCAGAACAGCACGCTTCCGTGAGGGTGGTACTTCATCTTCTTGCGGCTGCGCTTCGATTTTAGAAATCTCATGCCGTCCTATTCGGCACGAGAGATCAGAAGTTGCTTCAGTCACTCCTGAAACTAGTAGCCCCGGTACAGGGGAAAAACTAGTAGCCCCGGTACAGGGGAAATGATGAAAATATATGTCGGGAATGGATGTTCCATGTACTAGGTGTAAGGGTACCATATGGTACTACCGCCCGCCATCAAGCTACCGAATGCGGGTTTATTTTTGTCTAGGAACTTCACTTCGAATCGTTTTGACTATGCCTCGCAATCTCTCGATCGACGTCTTCTGCCGCGTGATCGATTTCTTCGGAGACATCGGTGTATGCTGGCGACTCGTACGTCAGCTACATGAAGAGTTCGACTGCATAGTAAGACTCATCGTCGATGATTTTACAACATTCAAACGGATAGCACCTGCGCTAGCTCCCGACCTCCAACAACAAGCACTCAACGGAATAACCATTCTACGTTGGGACGACGTAACGCTAGAAGCCCATTATAAGGAAGCATCGGACGTAGTCATCGAAGCTTTTGCGTGTAGTCTGCCTGACTCGGTGATTGCAAAAATTAAAGTTGCGCGCCCAATATGGATCGATCTGGAGTACTTGAGTGCGGAGGCATGGGTTGAGGAGTGTCACGCCATTCCTTCGTGGCATCCAGCTACGGGTGTCGAGAAAGCGTTGTTCTTTCCAGGTTTCACAGCCTCTACGGGAGGCTTGCCCCGAGAAAGGGCTCTCATTGCGCGCCGGGACGCCTTTCAGAGCGATAGCACTGCTCAAAACAGGTGGCGCGAGCGACACGGACTTCCTCCGCTGGAACGAGACGTTACCGACCTCAGCCTGTTCTGCTACCGACAAGCACCGCTACGGACGCTCATGGGGGCGATAGACAAGTCCACGACACCTGTCCGCCTGTTCGTAACCGGAGGAGTCGACGAAGAAGCCGTACGTGCAACCGGCCTTGATCAGCACCCCTCTTTCCATCGTGTGCAGTTCCTTTCTCAGGAGGACTATGACCACCTATTGTGGACCTGTTCAGCTAACTTCGTGCGAGGCGAGGATTCTCTAGTTCGAGCTATCTGGGCGGAAAAACCACTGGTCTGGCACATTTATCCACAAGAGAATGCCGCCCATCTCGTTAAACTGGAGGCGTTCATGCGACTATATTCCTCCAATTTACCACCTGAATCGGCCTCTTCCTTGTATAAATTCGCGCACTTATGGAATGTAAGGGGTCGGTCCGAAGAAGATCGATTTTTGTCGCAGGACCAAGATTGGATCTTGTTGCTGAACCAGGTATCCTCCGACCTAGGAGGCTGGTCGGAGAACTTGCTTTTGCAAAGAGACCTTGCCTCTCAGCTAATCGACTTTATTCGCCAACAGAAAAGCCAACAGGAAAGTAACGTACCATGAAGTATGCTCAAGACATTCGCGCTGGTAGCGTCGTGATTATGAAGGGTGCCCCTACCCTCGTCACCAAAGCTGAATTCAACAAATCAGGCCGCAATTCGTCGGTCATGAAATTCAAGTTCCGAAACTTGGTCACCGGCGGCACTTCCGAGGGTACCTATAAGATCGATGAACGCTTCGAAGATGTCATTCTGGACCGAGCCGACGTCACCTATTCATATAAAGATGGAGACAACTACGTCTTCGTAGACGAGGAGTTCAATCAGTACGAGGTATCGAAGGAGTTCTTAGAAGACACCTTGAAGTATCTTGAAGACCAGATGCCATGCCAAATCGTCTTCTACGAAGGTAGAGCTCTGTCGATCGAGTTACCAACCAAGATCGTTCGCGAGATTGTATACACCGAGCCTGCCGCCAAGGGTGACACGTCAGGTAAAGTTATGAAGCTTGGACGCTTGTCAACGGGCTTTGAGATGTTAATCCCAGCTTTCATCAACATTGGTGAAAAGATTGAGATCGATACTCGCACCGACGAGTACGTTTCACGCGCGAAAGAGTAATCCGTAGCGACCCAATCTGTTGCTACCGCAGCCTGACGGGGCACACCGAAGGGCACGCACCGCGGTAGCAACAGGCGAATAATAAGGCCCGCCCCGGCAATAGTCGATAAGCCAATACCCTCGCAAAGCGAGACTCCAGTTCCTGCGGATCTTCAAGCCATTCTGACACTCGAATCAGATGTGGCGACACCGGTTACTCCCTGTAACCGGGCTACTTTTTCTCTTCGCTCGCGCATGCGAGCTTTACACTATTCGAATCTGTCATATCCTTGTAGAGGCAACGCATATCCACCTGATTGTAGTGGTCGAAGACCCCGCCCACGTAGAGGCATTCTTTCGCCATTCCAAAACTGAGTCCGCTCACATGATTAACGGACTCTTAGGCAGAAATAAGAGAACTCTGTAGGGAGATGTGGAAGCTTGGGGATGTCACTGTTCCGTAGCCACCAGGGTTGTATCCACCATCTATGCCGAGGCTCGCCAACGCTCTGGGGTGGCAGTTTCTCCAGCTACTAACTTCTTGCGTTCCACGATTTGCAGGGAATACGTGTATATAAAACTTCAAGGTTAGACCTCTTCCGTATCACTTCACCATCATCGCAGCAGTGATTTGCAGCCGGAACATTCGTCGGTTCTTCCGCTCGTTTCGGAGGTAGCCCCGGTACAGCGAAAAAACAGGGAAAAAATACCTTTTACTTGGCAGGATCGAATGGTCCGCAGTATGCGGCCTCTGAGATAGCGCTTAGCTTCAACGATCGATAGCTCTTTTCGCGAAATCGTTCCAACCACTGCCTTTTCGAAGTTATATAGTCGTGAGCCCTCACGAGATGTCGAGCCACCGACGATGGTCCGTCATCATTCATGCAGAAGCTCTCGCAATTTCCTCGCTCAAGGAAATCGCTCCCCGAAACACAAACAGCATCCCATGCCTTGAGATATTCATCTATCGAAGTATCAGTAATCATGTCGTAGATGCGTGGACGAGCGATTCGGTGATTGAATCGAACGAATCCGTCAGGTTCAAGGTATTTAAGCGTCGCGCCATACGCGAGATATTTCCAGAAGTTGTGCTGAGCAAGCGACGCGTTGATCGGTGCTTCTTCATGCCTGATAGCTTGTTGGGGAGATTTAAGACATCCAATAAAGAGGCCAAGATTGTGCAGTTGCATGCCAAAGATGTTGTCGTCTGCTATCTCGAATCCCGGACAGAATGGAACCCCTCTTGCGACTTGAATCGACGTTATTCCTACCATTCCCCCGTAACGATCGAGCGCGAGGACATCAGGCGTGAGAGACGCCTTGAGGTAAGTTGAGTTTGGCTTATGTGGCCTCAGAGAAGAGGTAACCGAGGGTGCCGTTAAAACTCCGAGTTGTGGAGTTGATTGCCAAACATCATAAAGCTGCTTGAACGTATCGAGGGATATGTGAACATCGTCGTCTATAAACAGAATGGTTCCATGGTCCGGTGTGCGGGATTCGAGAGTCGCTAAATTTCGATTCGTCGAGATGTTATTGTGGAGTGATGTCACCAGTTTCGCCGGAACGCCTGAGAACTTGAGGGCAGCGTATAAACGCCTTAAATTGTCTGCCGCATATCGCTCGCGGTCGGCCAGTACAACAATCACTTCTATGTTTTTTTCAATGGAGTGAAATTCTTTCACATCTTCCAATCGCCGAAGAATGTGGTCAAATCTGTTCGCAAGAGTGACGATAGCGACCGTCAATTCCGGTCTCGTCTCACAGCACTTTTGATTAAAGGATATGGTTTCGCCCCGATGAGAGGGTAGTTCCGAGGTCCAATAGTCGTGATTGATCTGTTTCAGTGCCGATATACGAGAAGGAAGGCTCTCTCTCCCAAGCAGAAAGCTTTTTAATCGATCATCTGATAGCGACGCTGTGGAGCAAAGTGGACGAGAGGTTCGAGGTCTGGAAATCAGACATGAGTATAAGTGAGTCTCTGCTATTACACGATCCGTGCAATCGGAGTTTAAGCTGTTTGCTAATGCACCCTCGACAGGTCGTGCAACTCTATGTTCGTCAGGCATAATGAAGGTTCCCCCATGGAGGTTTATGGCAAACATAAGAATTGAAGTGACCCGTAGAGCATCAAATTACCCCTTTACTGTCAATTCTCCCCTTTCTTAGACACTCATTATTCAATTAGTGGTAGCGGCTGTTCCTACGGTTCGTAGAGCCGGGAGGGGGGTAGCGGTGCGGAGCAACGCGGCGGGGGGAGACTCATAACCTGTGAATAACTGTGGATTTGTGTGGAAAGTGCTACCTGCGTATCTTCCCACTCTGTTCGAAACTCTGCTGGCGGCATCTTCAGCTTGGTTTTGATCCTACGATGAGTGAAGTAGTTTAGTTGATAGTAGATCTCCTCTAAGAGCTCGGAGTACGTGTTGAATCTCTCAAAGTCTCGAAACTCAACCTTAAAGCGTCCGAAGAAGGACTCCTGAGAGCCATTGCACCACGGTGAACCCTTAGGGTTCATCGAGATCGACACTCCAAGCGAAGTAAGCCAGTCGCGTACAGTCGAGGAGGCATACTCACTGCCCTGATCGGAGTGAAACCACTGCGGAGTTGTGCCGGTGCGCTGAATGGCACGCTCGATAGCAAGCTTCACGAATCGGGCGTCATGGGTGCGGCAAATGTTGAACCCCAACACCTCTCCGGTAAATACATCGATAACTGTACAGAGGTATACGAACGACCCGCGATACGAGATGAAGGTAAAGTCGCTTGCCCATGCGACATCTGGCGCGATTGGCGATAAATTTGAGAGAATGAATGGGTAAGCAAGGCTCTCTCGCCCCTCATCCTGCGGCTTTCTGGGGGTTTTTGCGCACCTGGCAGGTTTCAAGCCGAACTTGCGCATTACCCGTTCGATCTGCTTCTTATTCCTCTTAAGAGCGATCGCTACAAGGGGAGAACCGTAGCCGGGGTGCTCTAACATCACGGCTTCTATCTCGCGACGTAGTGCCTCGTCCCGTA
>JBIIOE010000072.1:0-18389 GCA_044337105.1 Bdellovibrionota bacterium
TTATCGCACTGGCTAAGGGAGATAGTAGATCAGGTTACAAGATCCCGCACGTTCTCCGAGGGCTCGTGCATGTCGGCTCTAGCTGATTTGCCAACGCTCCCTTCCATGAGAGCTTTCATGGTGGAGCGTTGTTGTGCGACGAAACGGTTCCTGTTCTATCTATGCTGACTCATGCGGCGATGGAGTTCGTTGACGGCGCGACTCACGCGCCTTGGCGAGATCTATCAATGTTGGAATTCTCACAGGTCTCTTGAATGTCACTCGCTCCGCTGGTGACTTTCCGCCTGGAACAACAGCCAGCTTCTTTGTGCTCTCAGGTTTACCTTCATCGGAGTTGGCGGGGATCTCTTTCTGTGCGCCGCCCATAGCTGAAAGCACACTCTCGAAGAGCGAGTCCTCGAATTCCTTCAAGTGCTTGTCCTCTTCACTTGCTAATCGTTGTTCCCCGTTTACGATTCGTCCGATCACCTGCGAAATGACCGGTATTACGAGTGCGCGCTCGGTTTCCGAAAGCTTTGCGAGACCGTCGAGCAAACTTGCAGTTCCCTCTCCGCCGACCCCCTCAAGAAGGGTTTGAAGTTGCAATTGAAGGCTTAAGAGGCTCTTTGTGAATTCACCGCCCTGTGACCAATTCATACTTAGGGTACTCCGAAAAGTGCTTACTACATCCTCAACCCATGACGTGCAGAGTAGTGCTGTGAACACCTATCCGCATCAAACCCGAGATTGCTTCAGAGTTCTTGACAGGGTTGATTCTCAGAAAATTGCAGGAGGCGTGCCACTTGTAAGCAGCTGAATATACAAAGACGTTCCCAGACGATGCCTGTAGTGGTTATCGACGCTGTATAACTTGTGGACAGCTCAAGGAGCCCCGGAGGAACCGGTTCACAAGGGAAAGAGGGAAGCGGACGGCGGACTTTCTAGTCCGCCTTGGAGCTGGGGCCGCGGTGCTGTTAGTTGGCGGAGCGGAAGCGGACCGCGGACTTTCTAGTCCGCCTTTAAGCTGGGGTCGTGGTGCTGTTAGCTAGCGGAGCGGAAGCTCCGCGGTCCGTGGGGGGCCGCCTTGTGCTGGGGTCGTGGTGCTGTTAGCTAGCGGAGCGGAAGCTCCATGGTCCGTGGGGCTTCACGCTACTAGCTTACTCGCCTTCACGTGCGTCGAGACGCACTCCATGATGCTCTTTACGTCGTAGCCGTTCATAGCGTACTGCTCGCTTTGGCTTCCGTGCGGTACGAACTCGTCGCGAACCCCCATGCGTTTGATGGGAGCTTGCAACTCAATACCCTGGTCGTTCGCAAATTCGATCACAGCTGAGCCGAAGCCTCCTTCGAGCGCATGATCCTCGATGGTGCACACGAGCGGATAGTTCGGTAGCTCCCTCGACAGGAGTTCGGTGTCGAGCGGCTTGGCGAAACGAGCGTTGATGACGGTGCAGGTGATGCCGCGCTCTGCTTCGAGCTTTGCCGCAGCAGCGAGAGCGTTGTGGATGATCGGTCCAAAGCAGACCAGCAATGCGTGTTGTCCTTGACGGACGACTTCACCACGACCGATCGGCAAGAGGCTGAGGGTCGGATCTATCTCGACCCCAACTCCGTTCCCACGCGGATACCGGACCGCCATCGGCCCGTTGTGATTTACCGCTGTGTACAGCATGTGCCGAAGCTCATTCTCGTCCTTGGGCGACATGATCGTCATGTTGGGAACGGTTCGCAGGTATGCGATGTCGAACACACCTTGATGAGTTTCTCCATCGTTACCAACTACACCGCCGCGATCGATTGCAAATGTAACCGGGAGATTTTGAATGCACACGTCGTGAATCACCTGATCGTAGGCACGCTGCAGGAAGGTCGAGTAGATTGCGGCAACTGGTCGCAGCCCTTCGCACGCCAGGCCGGCTGCGTAGGTTACAGCGTGTTGTTCGCAGATGCCGACATCGAATACCTGCTCCGGGAGTTCGGCAGCCATCTTGTCGAGGCCCGTTCCGCTCGGCATCGCAGCGGTAATCGCGACGATCTTCTTGTCTTCACGCGCGAGCGTCGTGAGGGTCTCCGAAAACACTGAGGTATAGCTCGGAAGCTTCTTGGGGGGAATAGGGGCGCTAGCGGCTTTGAATTGCCCCTTCGTGCGATCGAAGGGAGTGACCCCATGCCACGCGACCGGATCTTCTTCAGCGGGCTCGTAGCCCTTTCCCTTTGTGGTACGACAGTGAACGATAACCGGAATATCTTGCCTTTTAGCGTTCTGAAGTGCCTGCACAAGCGCAGGCAGGTTGTGTCCGTCTACAGGTCCGATGTAGCGGAATCCGAACGCTTCGAAGAGCATAGATGGGGAGGAGAAGAAGCTTTGAGTGGCCTCCTCGGCCCTGTCGATCGCTTTGTAGAGAAGCTCGGGAACATATCCGCGACGATAGAGAGCCTTGAATTTGTCTCGGGCCCGAGAGCTCGTTTCGCCGGTCATGGTGCGCGAGAATAGCCAGCTGAGCGCGCCTACGTTTTGCGAGATCGACATCTCGTTGTCGTTGAGAACGACGATGAATCGCTTCAGCGCCAGATCTCCGGCATGATTCAGAGCCTCGAAAGCCATTCCCGAGGTAAGGGAGCCGTCGCCTATGATCGGTATGACGAAACGCTCTGGCGCGAGCCGATCGAGCGCTACGCGCATGCCGACACCAGCCGAGACGCTCGTGCCGGCATGCCCAGCTCCGAACGCATCGTGGACACTCTCCGAACGCTTGAGGAAGCCCGACAACCCGTTGCGGGTGCGGATTCCACCCATCTCAGATCGACGCCCGGTGAGCATCTTGTGAATATATGCTTGATGACCAACATCCCAGATGAGGCGGTCATTCGGTGTGTCGAAGACGTGGTGCAGAGCAACCGTGATCTCGGTAGCTCCAAGGCTCGAGGCGAAGTGCCCACCGGACTCACTGACCGTATCTATCAGCTCATCGCGTAGCTCGGCCGCAACCTGCTCTAGAGCCGTAAGCTCCAAGCTGCGCAAACCATCCGGTAACCTCAAAGTATCTATCAGCTTATCTGCCATTGTGAGCCCTCGTGCCACTAGTAAGCATACATGTAGAGAGGCTGGTCAATCAAATGAGTGGATTGGAGCGGCCCCAGCCCTTCCAGGTGCAAGCTAACTAGCTGATGTTTATGGCGCGTTGCTGTTGGAAGGTCGGTTTCACTGAAGAGACGGTAGTGTATCTGGAAAAAAGCAAAGGAGTTTAGAAGCGTAAGGGGCTAGAAGGGAAGCGAGGCAATTCGTTTGTCCTGC
Organism: Bdellovibrionota bacterium; assembly: GCA_044337105.1. Classification (GTDB taxonomy): domain Bacteria; phylum Bdellovibrionota_C; class UBA2361; order UBA2361; family OMII01; genus OMII01. The sequence goes on from JBIIOE010000072.1 coordinate 3,275, forward strand.
TCACCACCGAAACGCCGACCTGCGCGGTTGTCCGAGTATGCAGGTAGCTCTATTAGACCCCTGAAACGTTCCCCGAGCAGGTTCTCCATCTGTTCGCGAAGACCACCGCCGCTCATGATGAAGCGGATAGCGTTGTTGATAGTCGGTAGCGCATCCGACCAATCGGGCCGGATGGCGAACGAGTTGTCGCACATGTCGATGATGCTCCCCGGTGAGGCGAATAGAAGCTTAAGGTGGTCCTGGTGCTCCGCATGGATGTAGTGAGCGAGGACCGAGTTGCACAGGAATATGTGTGCCGGCCTGGCGATCCCTTTGAGTGTAATGCGGTCGATCGCCTCCTCGTCGCTGGTGCACAAGAGGAGCTCGCTGTCCGCACGTTTCAAGTGCGTGTTGGCCACCAGATGCGCCCGCGAATCGCGCATGACAGCGATTCGGTACTCTCCGTTCATAAGGTCGTCGATGCTCGTGGGTGGAGTGAGTTCGGCTAATCCCTGGCATGGGCGCTCGCGGAACAGCACGGACATTCCCAATCTGTGCACGGGCAAGGAGAATAGGATGTTTGATCGTGCGTGCGGGCTCGACATCATCGGTCCATAGATGTCGATCTCTCCAGTTGAGAGCTTGTCGATGTAACGGGGAAAGGGGGTGATAATCGTCTCTATCTCGCACTGTAGAGATGATTGCAGCATACGGTACAATTCGGCTGCTATGCCCTGCGTCAAGCTGATCTCGCCTGTAGGGGTCTTGCCAAAAAGCCACGGCTGCGTCGGGTTTACTCCGATCTTGAGCGGCCGGCCTCCGAGGAGGGTGTGCAGGGTGCGTGGTTTTAATTCGGTTCGTACTACGCTGCGGATAGCATCAACGAAGCCTCCCATGTCGAGCTTCACGCTCAGGAACCCACCCTCCTGCTCCTCCTTTCGAGTAAGAGAGAGGGGACCCTCGAAGGGCCAAGCCTCTTTTATGCCTGCGGCTCGAAAGAGGGTTTCCGGTTCGGTCATCTCGAGGTTTAGCGCCAGGAGGATCAACACTGGCTTGCTTGGTATGCGACCGTAGCGCCCGATATGAGCGAGGTACGACTGAGATACGCCGCAGCGCCGACTCAAGGCGTCGAGTGACAGCCTGTGTTTCCTGCGCCACTGGTCGAGTGCGGTATTGAAAATACGCTTGAGTTCGGAGGATGTCTCAAATTCGAGGGCTTTAGGCATACCTTCCTTCGGTGCACTCAGTATCTACTATGCATGCCGTTGTAGCCTCGTGAGTGGCTGGCGGACCAAGGCATGCACTACAGGGAATTGTGCATCACACACTGCGTGTAACAAAAGGAAATATGCTGTGCTGAGAGCCCCGTACTTTGGGGAGTATTTTTCGTATGTTGCGAGGGTAGCGGAGCCGTCCACGAACGCACCGTTAGCGCGTAAGGGACATCTTTACCTCTGAGAAGTGCGGGCAACCGCCTGCGCTTGTCGAGTTGAAGAGTCAGGGGGGCGCTCGGGTACTGGTGGATGGAGGTGAAGATCTCGGTCTTTGTTCCATCCGGTTTTGCTCGCACTTTTTGGGGAGAGCCTTATGAGGTTAGTGCGTTTTGCATTGATCTTCGCAGCAGGTATGTACCTTGGGTTTCAGATTGGCGGGAAGGGTCTTGAGGGAACCCTCGACGGCGTTAAGCGCTTTGTCGAGAGGCTTGAGGGGTCTGAGTAGGTCGGTCTTGGTTTTACAACGACAGCCCGTGCGTATGCCCCTGGCTGGTTTTGCGAAGCATCGCGGCGTTTTGCGCGGAGGGCAACCATGAGACGGTTGCCCTCCGTTGAGTCTACGAGTTAATACCGAGTGGTATCGCCCGTCTCAAGAGCTGCTTGCGGAGCGTCTTGTCCAGTCGAGAGGTGCGCCCTGCGATTGCGCGAATAGGCACTCTCGTTGTGGCCAGGATCGAGGGGGATCTCTTCGCCGTAGCTGATAGTGTTGATGCGCGACGATGGGATGCCGAGCGCTACGAGAGCGTTCTTGGTCGCGCGAGCACGCTCTGCTCCGAGCGCCATATTGTACTCGACAGTTCCACGCTCATCGCAGTGCCCCTCGACTGTGACCTTCATGTCTGAGTTGTCTTTGAGCGTTTGAGCATTGGCCTCGATAGCTGTACGTGCGTCGTCCTCAATGGCGTACGAGTCGTATCCGAACGGGACATCCCGGAAGAGGCCGCTACCTTCGGCTGAAGGGATGGAACCCGAGCCGAATCGGCCGTCGCGCTGTGCTGAGAGGTCGGACTCCGAGAGCTCACTCCCATCTCCTTCGCCACTGCCCTTCTTGAACCACGAGCAGCCTGTGAGTGTTACGGATGAAACGAGCGATAGGGTGATGAGGGATGAGAATAATCTCTGTCGTAGATTGTGCATAAAGATATCTTGTCAAATAACCTTGTTGATGAAGTTGAATCTTTACATCGGAGGGCTCAGAGCGCAACGGTGAGATTTATCGGTTCTGTGCGTTTTCCAGGTGTCCGGGGCTCACACAGGAGCCTGCTCAGGGAGCGTGTCCCGGATGGCAGGGAGAGCTTTTTCGGTTTCCTCTTTTCTGGCATCTGAGGCAGAGTATGAGGATGCTCGATGCGAGCACGCGCCTACGATACATGAATAGAACTATGGATACTTTCAGAGCGTATTTTAGCACTCACCACGAGCGATTCCTCGATGAATGGAAAACTTTCCTGCGCTTTCAGAGTGTCAGTGCTGATCCGAACCACAATGAGCAGTGTGTCGAATGTGCGAAGTGGCTGGTCTCGCACCTTACCACCATAGGCTTCTCCGCGGAGCTCTTGCCTACGGCAACCAAACCCTTGGTGTACGGAGTACTCCCGGGAGATCCGAATAAGCAGGTCATACTCTTTTATGGCCACTACGACGTGCAGCCCGTTGATCCGCTCAATCTGTGGGAAACAGCGCCCTTTGAGCCCACGCTCCGAAATGGCCGGTTGTATGCCCGCGGTGCGCAGGACAACAAGGGGCAGGTGTTTTACTTTTTGAAAGCGCTAGAGGCGTTACGCGCCACTGGTGTGAATCTTCCGACGATCAAGATCCTGCTCGAAGGCGAGGAGGAGTGTGGAAGCGAGGCTATGCATGCAGGGCTGCGTGGATTGTCGGAGAAGCTCAAAGCTGATGTGCTCATGGTGTGCGATACCGGGATGCTTGCGCCTGATTCGCCCACGGTCACGATGGGCTTGCGCGGTATCGCCCACTTTGAGCTGCGAGTCTATGGTCCGAGTGTTGATCTTCACTCCGGTATGTACGGCGGTATTGTGCTCAATCCGCTCCAGGCGCTCACATCTCTTGTCGCCGCATTGCATGGGCCTGACGGGTCCGTGGCAGTTCCGGGGTTCTACGAAGGTGTTCAAGAGGTCTCTGCCGAGGACAAGGCCTTGGCGAACGCTGCGCCGATCGATGTCGCCGTGATGTCGAAGGTGGTCGGAACGGAGTTCCACGGAGGTGAGAAGGGTTTTTCGGTAGTTGAGCGGCGTGGCTTTAGGCCGACCCTGGAGATAAATGGGATCGGTGGCGGATACCAAGGGGCAGGTAGTAAGACCGTTATCCCGACATACGGATTCGCCAAGCTCTCCATGAGGCTCGTTGCAGGGCAGAACGCACGCGCTACCCTCGACAAGGTTATCGCGTACGTACAGAGCCGCGCGCCAAGCGGGGTGCGGGTCGAGGCGTGCGACGAGAAGATCGGCGGTCCCGCACTGCTCGTTTCGACGCATTCGCCCGTGATAAAGAAAGCGCGCGAGGCCCTGACGCTCGCTTTCGCTCGCGATCCGATTTTCCTGTGGGAGGGGGCTAGTATCCCCATCATTCCGCTTCTGTGCGAAGTTTCAGGTGCGGAGCCTCTGCTGGTTGGGTTCGGATTAGATGAGGACCGGATCCATGCGCCAAACGAATCCTTCTCGCTTCGACAGTTCGAAGATGGGTTCCGTTATGTGACCGCTTTTCTCAGTAGGATATGAGCCAGGTTCCCCTCGCAGAACGCCTCCGCCCTTCTTCGCTGGACGAGTTTTTCGGGATTGAGCAGCTCGACCCGTCGTTTGTGGCGCAGCTACGATCGGGGAAGGGGCGTATCCCGTCGGCGATCCTGTGGGGGCCTCCAGGATCGGGTAAGACGACCCTCGCAAAGCTTATTGGGCGTTCGTACGAGTGTGAGTTCGTGGAGATCTCGGCTGTGCTCTCGGGTGTGAAGGATGTCCGAGAGGTTGTTGAGCGCGCAAAGAAGCTCGACAGGCCCACGCTCCTGTTTGTCGACGAGATCCACCGCTTCAATAAGGGACAACAGGACGCTTTTCTGCCGCACGTCGAAGCGGGCACGATCGCCTTGGTCGGTGCAACAACGGAGAACCCTTCGTTCTATCTGACCTCGGCACTCCTTTCGCGGGCGCGTGTGGTGGTACTCAAACCGCTCGGGCGTAGAGCGTTGGCGAAGGTGTGCTCCCGCGGCGAGCATGCGCTCGGTATCGAGCTGAGCGAGGAGTCACGTGCTCTTTTCGAGGAGGCGAGTGCAGGTGACGGGAGGCGGCTTCTCAATCTACTAGAGGCATTTTCGTACGCTACAGAGGGCTCAGCGGGCAGCGCGTCCGATGACGCGCGTGCTTTTCTGGCGCAGTCCGGTCACGCCATCTACGATCGCGATGGCGAGGAGCACTACAATATCGCGTCGGCGTTCATCAAGAGCTTGCGCGGCTCCGATGCGGACGCCGCGTTGTACTGGGGCTTTCGGATGATCGATGGCGGCGAGGATCCGCGCTTCGTGATTCGCCGCCTGGTAATCTTCGCCAGTGAGGACATAGGCAATGCGGACCCGCGAGCGTTGCAGATAGCGATCTCTACCTTTCAGGCGTATGAGTTAGTGGGGATCCCCGAGGGAAGGATTCCGATAGCGCAGTGTATTACGTATCTCGCTACAGCCCCGAAATCCAATCGTAGCTATATGGCACTCAACCGTGCGCTCGCATCGATCAAGAACTCTCCGCAGGCCGCAGTGCCGATGCACCTGCGTAATGCGCCTACGGGCTTAATGGAGGGGCTGGGATACGGTAACGGGTACGTGTATCCACACGATCAGCCGTATGGATATGCACCCGATGTGGAGTACCTGCCGAAGGGGGTGCCCGGACGCCCGTTTTACGAGCCAAGCGACCGCGGAAACGAGAAGACGATCAAGGAACGTCTGCAGTGGTTGCGGGAGATATCGCGGGTTGGAGGCGAAAAGTAGTGGCGTGTCGCACTCTCTTCGTAGCCTCGTTCCTGGTTTAATCAGCTATGCGTACCCGTGTAATCATCGATCAAAAGGCTCAGCGTGAGCACTTCGATACACTGAAGAATCGGTATGATGCTGAGCGTCTCGAGAGCGCTGAGCTGCACACAGAGCTGGAGCTCGAGAGCTTAGCTACAGCGATCTCCTGTGTGGCGCCTGACAAGCGGGTGGTGGATTTCGGGGCGGGAACTGGTCGCTGTTGTCTGTACCTGCTGAGAAAGGGCTACTCAGTCGAGGCGGTTGACCTGAGTGAGGCATCGCTCGCAGCGTTGCAGCAGAACGCAGAGCGTCTCGATCTACCTCAGATTAAAACCCGCACAGAGTTACCGAGCGAGCCGTACGCGGATGCGATCGTCGGGACGGATGTGCTGCATCACGTTCAGCTCGACGAAACCGTAAACCGCTTTTACGCCGCTCTGGTAGGGGGTGGGCGCATCTCCTTCTCTGAGCCGGGAGCAGGCAATCTATTTTGGTACCTCTACCTTGGTGTGTATCGCCGAGAGTGGAAGGTAGAGAGAGGGATCGTGCAGTGCTCACACCGCAATCTGACGCGAGCTCTGCGTGACGCAGGATTCATCAATATCAGAGTTCGTGGGTTCGGATTTTTCCCGAATCCTCTCTTCAATTGGAGTCCTACGCTGTGTCGCTTGAACCTGCGGTTAGGCAACGCGCCGCTCCTGAGGCACTTTGCGTATCGTTACCTCATAACGGCCGAAAAGCCGGTTCGACATCTCTAATCCGGCTCGTGCGGAAGTATGTCGTTCATCGGGAAGGCCCCACCCGAGTGCGGTCCGAAGTAGAAGCGTACCATGGTGCTTGCTGTCCAGGCCTCCTGTCCGCTCATATTGGCGTACTCGATACCGGTCATGAGCTTCAGGCGGTGCTTGGCGATGTAGTAATTCAAGCCAACGTATCCAGCTTGATAGAGATCACCTGCAGCAACACCTGCCTCGCGTTCGTAGCGGCGCTGAGCCTGGAGACCCTTCTCGCTGTTTGATCCGGCAATTTGATATCGCGTGGCGAGTTGCAAGTAGTGATTGAGGAAGTAAGTCGGTTGCAGATTGAGGCCGGTTGCGTTTCCAGTTTCGCTTCCAATTCCACCGGTTACTTCGGCGACCAGCGAGGTATGGCGATGGGTAAGGATAAGCGCCCCTGAGACGCCGTCGTCGAAGCGGTCCATGTTGGTTGCGTTGTCGTTGGCGGCGCTGTGCAGGTACGAGCCGTACAGAGTGGCGCTATCGACGCCTAACGCGTTTCCGAGCTCGTGATACACCTGCGTGAGAAAGGAGTAGCCCGAATTGAAATCGGTGAATGCGTCACCCATGTTCTGACCGGTGGCATTGGTGAAGAAGCCGGTGTAGTAGGAGGTTTTTCCGACCTTCCCCTGTAGCGTTACTGCTGGTGTGTAGTCCACTCCGAACATGTTGGTGAGCATCGCGCGCTCGAGGTAGTTGAGGTAGCGGCTCGAGACGTTTCGGTCGTGGGTAAAGCGGTTCTTCTGTTGACCGACGGTGAGCGCTATCTCGGGGCTGAAGGCCCACTGCGCCCAGAGCTCCGTGAAGCCGTTGTAGAAAGGGCTGACGTCGCTGCCGCTCACCATCTGTGCGTGTAGGGTGGCTTTCTTGAAAACCTTGGCTTGAGCGCCCAAGCGGAAACGGCGGGCCTCATAGCCGTCGTCCTCGCCAGTCGATGCTTCGGTCCAGTGGTATTGACCGTGGTAACGTCCCAGGAGCCACAGCTCCTGCAAGTACTCGTTCTTGTCGTCCTGGTAGAGGCGTCCAAGGTTCTCGAGGGTATCGCCGAGGTTAAATTGCTTTACCGAGGTAGCAGCACTGGCATCCGAGCTAGCAGGGGGAGTGGTCTGCGCCGCTGCGTTCGGGGAGCCGAATGAGGACAGGAATACAGTCAAAAGGAGGAGCATTGTAATGTGGTGATGCCAGGCACTCATCGTCGTTTCTTTCTGATTCTTCGCAGCGTATCCGTTCGTCGGACGTGACATGGTTCCTAATCCTCCCTGTGTACGTAAGCAACCTGTGTGCTCAAGTAGCCGTCTCGAGCCTTTTGTGCCGTCCGACGTGTCGTCGCGATAGTGTCAGAATTCTATTCCCTAACAAGTAGCTAACTGTAATAGCGCAAGGCTTTAATGAAATGCTAACAAAAGACCCCTCATGCTCTAACCTAGCGCTAACAAAAGAGCGATCTTGGACGGTGTAGCCGGTCGGGTTAGCGACGCATAAAAGGCAAGGTGTCGTTGTCAGTGCTTTCCTAGCCTGTGCTAAATGCGCAGCTCGAGGGCAGCCAATGCCACCATAGCGCGGAGCAGATCGCTGCGGGTTATGATTCCGATAGGCTCACCGGTATCATTTGTGATCGGCATACATCCTATGCGCTCCTCGAAGAGCACCCGCGCGATCTCTCGAATCGAGACGTGCGGCGCAGCAGTGAGGACAGGAGTCACCATGATGGTTTCAACGGGGATCTGTCGCCAGTCGGTGTGTGGATGCGGCGCGTGTGCGAGTGCTTCTTTGAACGCCAGACGGTCAGACAGGATGCCGCATATCTTTCCGCCTTGGTCCACGACTGGATAGTGACGAAAGCGGTTCTCCGAGAAGTGTCGCAGCACCTCAGCCAGAGTGGTTGTTCCTCGAATGCCTCTCACCGGCGAGGTCATGATATCCGATGCGCGCGGAGGTGTCTTCTCAGGAGTAGCCTGCGAAGCATAGCGTCGAATCGCGGAGGCGACGTATGCGCTGGGCGATCGGCTGCCGTGCTCGGCGTCTGATGAGACAGCCTCTGTTCCAGCCGGAGCCTGTACGTCTTCGATTGCAGGAGCAGGGCGCAACCTCCCTGGAACGTAGGTGGTGGTTAACCCTCGTACATCACGAACCGTAAACATGCGAGAAGTCTACCGTGGGCACTTCTGGGCCACTAGAGCGAATTGTGGGGGCGGGTCGTAAGCGCCCAATAATGTGTCGTTTTAGGGGCTTGCTTGTGTACACATGCAGCATTCACTACCATAGGGGAGATGGTCTGCGGCGAGCACGTTCGCTTCGATGATTGTACGGTATGCTTAAACAGAATTGGCGACTTATCTCACGTCTCGAGCGTCTGGGTGACAACCTCATCATCGTTGCCGCCTTCTTCGCGGCATACTACGGGCGTACGTTTCTGATTGCGGCTAATTCGGACCTGCACCTCGGACTTCCGTTCGAGGGATCGCAGCTCGCCCCGATCAAAGATTACGTCATGGTGCTGGTGGCCTCGATGTTGGGGTACGCCGTGACGCTCAATTTATTGGGCGCATACGGCAGTATGCGACTGAGTTCAGTTTGGCGACTGGTGCGTGTTGCGATACTCAGCAGTGCTGTGGTTTTCGTTCTCCTCGCAGCAACCCTGTTCCTTCTCAAGATAGACATAAGTCGTTCCTTCATCGCGCTGTTCGTACTGATATGCGGGATAGGGATCTCTGTGGAGCGATATGCGGTCTTGAAATTCCTGCGCTATTGGAGGAGGCACGGCAGAAACTTTCGTAACGTCATCATCTGCGGGGTTGGAGAGCAGGCGGTAAAGCTCGCACTGCAGATAGCTGCGCGCCCGGAGCTCGGGATCCATATTCGCGGGTTTGCAGACCTTGGGGCTGTCGATGCGCGACAGGAGCAGAGCATCCAGCAATTTAGGGATGATTTGCAGGGAGTCGCTCGTGTAGGGCGTGTCATTCTCGGTGTAGAGGCTCTGTGTGCGGCGCTCGAGGATTACGCTATCGACGAAGTAATCTTCACCGATGTGGTGGACGTGATGCCGTACGTGGAAGAGATGGTGCTCGTGTGTGCCGAGCAAGGTGTGCGTACGACGATCGCGGCCGATCTCTTCAGTATCGGGTTGATCAAGTCGGGGATCAGTTATTTCGGCGGAATGCCGCTCATACATTTTCAGACTCCACCGGGAGATACGTGGGAGTTGGTGTTCAAGCGCTTCATCGACGTGGTGGTGAGCGGAGTGCTACTCGTAGTGCTTTCGCCAGTCCTCTTGCTCATTGCACTCGGAGTCAGAAGTACGCCGGGTCCGATCGTTTTCCGTCAGACGAGGGTCGGGCTCAACGGGCGACTCTTCGATATGCTCAAATTTCGCTCGATGGTGGATGGGGCAGAGAAGGCCCTGAGCGATCTGAAGAGCGTCAACGAGATGCGTGGGCCGGCTTTCAAACTCAAGAATGATCCGCGCGTTACCCCCTTCGGGAGAGTCTTGAGGCGGTTTAGCTTGGATGAGCTGCCGCAGTTGTGGAACGTGTTCGTGGGAGACATGAGCTTGGTGGGACCTCGTCCGCCGATTCCGGGCGAGGTTAGTTTGTACGAACGTCGTTCGCGACGACGGCTCTCGATGCGTCCGGGGCTTACCTGTACATGGCAGGTGAGTGGACGGAATAACATCTCCGATTTCGATACCTGGGTGAAGTTAGACCTCGATTACATCGACAACTGGTCGTTGTCGGGAGACCTCATGCTGCTCGTACGAACGATTCCGGCTGTGCTGTTCGGAACGGGCGCTCGCTAAGTAAGCCCGGAAAACGCGCGCTTTCCGGAGCCTGTTCCTCAGCTTAGAGAGGCGTAAATACGCCGCACTCCCGCACTCGATGCTTCTTCACGCTTGATGGCGAACTTCCCGAGCACACTCGTACGCTCGACGTGCGGCCCTCCGCAGATCTCCTTGGAGTAGTCGCCGATCTCGTACACCTTGACCTTCTCGGGGTAGCGCTCGCCGAAGAAGGCTAGGGCCCCTTCGTTGATCGCATCGTCATAGGTCGTCAGCCGAAACGAGATCGTCAGGTCACGTTGGATCTGCTCGTTGACCATCTGCTCGACCTGCGCGAGTTCCTCGGGTGTAACTTTTTGGGTGTGTGAGAAGTCAAAACGCAACCTCTCGTTGGTGATGTTGCTACCCTTTTGTTGGACGTGTGTACCGAGCACGGTTCGCAGTGCTTGGTGCAGGAGGTGCGTCGCTGTATGCAGTTTGACTACGGCCTCGCCGTGGTCTGCAAGGCCGCCCTTGAACATGCCTTTAGCCGAGGTACGTGAAAGATCCTGGTGACGCTTGAACTCTGCTTCGAATTCGGTGCGATCGACCTGCTGACCACGCTCTCGTGCGATCTCCTCGCTCATCTCCCACGGAAATCCGTAGGTCTCGAACAACTTGAAGGCGAGCGCTCCGGTGAGGTTCGGGATCTTCTCGATCTCTTTGAGTCCCTTGCCCAGCATGGCGTTGAACTTGTTCTCCTCTTGGGTGAGCGCAGCGACGATTTCAGCGCGACGCTCCGGGGTCAGCGGGTATGCGTCGGCGTAGGAATCAAGTACCGAAGCTCCTATCTCGGAGATGAAACCCGATGAGAGGTTCATGATGCGGCCGAATCGGATCGCACGCCGGATAAGGCGCCGTACGACGTAGCCCTGCTGTTTGTTGGAGGGCATTGCGCCATCGGACATCAACATCGTCGCAGCGCGTCCGTGATCGCAGATGATGCGCATGCAGCGAGTGGTCTCTGCATCCTGTCCGTACTTCCGTCCGCATTTGGCTTCCAAGAGCTCAATCAAGGGGCGGAAGATGTCAATTTTAAATACATCGGACTCGTTCTCTGTCGCCGCTACGATACGCTCGAGTCCACCGCCGAAATCGACGTTGCGCTGCGAGAGTTCGCGCAAGGAGCCGTCCTCTTCTTTCTTGTATTGCATGAAGACTGAGTTGCCGATCTCGACGAATCGACCACAGTCGCAGTTGGGGTGGCAGGTGTCTCCGAAGGCGGGGTCGTGTTGGATCTCGGGGAATTCGAAGAATATCTCACTGTCTGGACCTCCGGGCTCTCCGGCGGGCATCTTTTCGGGCTCACCGGCGCGAGACCACCAGTTCTTGCGAGCTGGATAGGCGAAGATCCTTTCACCTTCCTTGGCATCGATACCGACGGTTTTGTAGATCTCTTTCCACAGCTCAATGGCATCGTTGTCCTTGGGGATCGGGCCCTGGCCTTCGAAGACCGAGACGTATAGACGCTTCGGGTCGAGCCCGGCTTCCTTGGTCATGAACTCGAACATCCACGGGAGTTGTTCTTTCTTGAAGTAGTCGCCGAGCGACCAGTTGCCGAGCATCTCAAAGAACGTGGTGTGGCGATTGTCACCGACCTCCTCGATGTCCTGGGCACGGAACGACTTCTGGCTGTTAGCGAGGCGGGTGCCCTCGGGATGAACCTGTCCGAGCAGGTAAGGCACCAACGGTTGCATGCCGGACGACGTGAAGAGTGTCGTCGGATCGTTGTCGGGAACGAGTGAGACCGAGGGGATTACGGCGTGTCCACGAGCTTTGAAGAATTCGATGAAGCGGCGGCGAAGTTCAGAGGTTTTCATAGCATAGTACCGTATTCCGTCTGTTGTTTGCGTGGCAGTGTAGCAGACCTTGGAAGGGCCTTAAAGTGTTCGGTTTTGGGGGAGTTCGGTGGTGAGGCGCAGCGAGCAAGCGGAGCGGCGGACTTTCTAGTCCGCTTTTAAGCTGGGGTCGTGATGTTGTTAGCTAGCGGAGCAGAAGCTCCGCGGTCCGTGGGGGGCCGCCTTGTGCTGGGGTCGTGGTGCTGTTAGTTGGCGGAGCGGAAGCGGACCGCGGACTTTCTAGTCCGCCTTTAAGCTGGGGTCGTGATGTTGTTAGCTAGCGGAGCAGAAGCTCCGCGGTCCGTGGGGGGGGCCGCTTTGTGCTGGGATCGTCGGAATGCTGGCGGGTGGCTGCTGAGGCGTCATCTTTCAGAGTTCTTCCCCCCTTGTCCCTCATGCGTTGTTCCTGTAGTTGAGGAAGACTCGAAGTTCTGAGTGTACGGAGTTCTAGCGTGGGCCCAGAGGATGTGGAGCAGATCTTAGGCAAGGTACGGGTCGCCCTCGAGGGTGGCCGTATCGATGACGCTATCCAGGCCCTCACGACGCTACACCCAGTGGACCAGGCTGAGGCGTTTCTCGATCTCGACGAACCTACTCAGAAAGAGCTCCTCACCAAACTCGATACGCACGCACGAGCCGAGATTCTCGAGGAGATGCCAGAAGAGGACGCAGCCGAGATCGCCTCGGAGCTTCCACCCCAAGAGCTAGCCGAAGTTCTCGATGAGATGAACCCTGAGGTGGCCGCCGATATTCTGGCGGGTTTGAGCGATGAACAGGCAGCCTCCACGCTGGAGCGTATGGAAGAGGCGTGCGAAGTGCAGCCACTTTTGAAATATCGCGAGGACACCGCGGGCGGTCTCATGAGCCCCGAATTCATCGCCCTGCAAGGGGGGATGACGGCTGATGAGGTGATCGCTTTCCTGCGCGCAGAGCAGCCAGTAGAGGATATCCCATACTACCTGTATGTTGTTGGCCCCTCTCGCGAACTCCTTGGAGTGGTGCCGTTGCGGGAGCTGATAGCCGCCGCTCCGGCCACGCCGATCTCCGAGATCATGAAAGGCGATGTCCGAGCCGTGCCTGTACACACGGACCAGGAGGAATTGGCTCAGATATCAAAACGCTACCGCTTGCTGCTGCTCCCGGTGGTGGATGACGAAGGAAGATTAGTCGGGGTGGTCAAGAGCTCTGATCTGGTGGATGTCATCGAAGAGGAGGCCACCGAAGACATCTTCCGACTCGGAGGCGTCAGCGACGGACAGATTCAGGTGTGGAGCCCAGTGTCGAAGAGCATCGGACGGCGGCTGCCGTGGCTGATGATAAATCTAGGGACCGCGTTTTTGGCAGCGTGGGTCGTGAACCTGTTTCACGACACCTTGGCACAGTTGGCGGTCTTGGCGGTGTTTCAGGGGATTATCGCAGGGCAGGGAGGTAACGCCGGCACGCAAACGCTCACCCTCATCGTGCGTGGCTTAGCGCTGGGTGAGATCGAGTTTCGCGACACCCTGCGCGCATTGAGCCGCGAACTTTTCATCGGCTTAATCCACGGTGTGATAGTCGGTGCTGCAGTCGGTATAGGCGCCTCCTTATGGATGGACATGCCGTTTTTAGGGGTCATTGCTGCTGTTTCGATGGTGGGAACGATGTTGGCTGCTGCCTGCGCCGGCACTTTGATTCCGTTGGTCCTGCGAGCCTGTCGTGTTGACCCAGCGCTGGCATCAGGGGTGTTAGTGACAACGGTCACTGATTGTATCGGGTTCGGCTTGTTTCTCTACCTAGCCTCTCTGTACATCGGCACACTAGTGGGATGACCTTCTTACGTCGTCTTCAATTACGAAGTCAGTTTCTTGTTCAAGCGCTCGAAGTCGAGCACGTTGATGATCTCGGTCATGATGTGGGAGTGTTCGCACTGCTGTATCGAGAGGTTTACGATTCCCAATCGCTCGATCTTTATCAAGATGGAACACTGACCGTGCGGCGTTCGATAGTACGTACCTGAGACCTGTTTGAAATTGAGCTGCTCTTCCGCCACCGTCTCGAGGGTTGGCGGTTCGTACGCATTGAATGCCTTGAGCGTTTTGAAGTGCACCATGGTGTGATACGTGGGGTGCGGCACCAGAATTTCGAGGAGTACTCGCTGCCTATCGCGATTCGCCAACACGGTTTTGGCGTAAACGTGCTCGCGGGAACGCTGGGTGTTTGTGCCGGACAGGTTGTAATTCGGAAGGTTCACGCCGAGCCAGTTAAGGAGTAGCTCCGGCCCTTTTCCGGTCTCCCACACGCGAGCGAACTCCGAGTTGGGATCGATGCCAACCAGAAAGCTGTGGTCCTGGATCGAGCCGTTGCCCTTTCGACGCTGCATAGCGCTGGTTTGATCTGTGAGACGACGCAGCTCTTGTGAAGTGAGCACGTCGCGTAGATTCTCCGCGCTCGACGCGGCCGCAAAAAAACACATGTTACCGAGTAGTAATGCACTCAAAGATACGCACAAGCGTGCGTTAGATTGGTTGGTAGCTTTCCGTCCCTGCATGTGCCTCTAGTATAATCTGTTTCACCTGCCATGTGCCATACTAGCCGAATAAACGGCAGTGTCTGACGTGCACGAGGAAGTGTGAAGGGTGCGCAGGCTTTTACCTTGCTTCCTCAGGGCTCCGCTTCGTCTGTGACGCGTGTGTTTGAAAGGCGTTTGCGCAGACGTCCCAGACGGGTCGCGGGACCCTTGCTCCGTTCGATACAGAAACGTTCGAGCGCTTCTATCAAGCCCTCCTCGCCACCTTTAGCAAAGGTGTGAGCAAGCTCAGAGGAGCGCTTGAGCATCGCGAGCGCTCGCGGGAGTTCCCGTTTCGCAGTTTCGAATTGGAGTGACTGCCGATAGGTGGTAGCGAGTTTGTCCAGGCTCGACATCATGATGGCGACCAGCGCTTCATTGCGGTCTCTGGCCTGCAGTACTGCGTCTGCAATCGGCTCACCCTTGGTCGCCATGAGCACAGCTTGATCGACCGTGTCGATCGTAAAGGGTTTCACAAGGTAGCCTTTGGCTCCTATTACGAGAAGATCGAACACATCGTCGACGCTGGGATTCGAGGACGACGGTAGCGCGATAACCGTAGCGTCGTATTCAAACACCTTCGCGAGCCATTCCTTCATGGGATAGTTGGTCTTCTTTGCGTCGAAGATGACGTGGGTGAACTTGCGATCATTGAATTTGTCGAGGGCGGCAACGTGGGTAGGTGCCTCCGTGACGGCTCCGAATCCAAGGGTTCGGAGAGCGGTACGGAGGTTGTTTCTCTCAAGGGCCTCCGGTTCGACGAGTAAAATTGACGCCCGTGCCCGCTCTGCCGGGCTCATCTGCATGGCATTTTCTTTCATACTGCTGACTTGGCTTCCCTGTTAATCCCCATTTGGTAAGAAGAACCGAG
>JBIIOE010000030.1:0-33493 GCA_044337105.1 Bdellovibrionota bacterium
CACTCAAGCGGGTCGATCTCATATATGCGCTTGATGCACGCGGCCCAACTACTCTGACGGAACTCACGACGATAGTCGCTCTCTTGTTCCTCGGCTGGAGGAGCAATTTTAGCGCGTTCACCCCGTCATAAAAATCTCAGTACTTGTTGGCCGTAATAAAATGCGGGACTAGAGTTAGAGAAGCGCCGTTCCTCTGCGCCGGTAGCTGCGCATTACGAGGCTTAAAGCCCCCCGCTGGCATCCATTTGAACGCCACTGTGACCAAGCTGTTTCCGTCGCAAAATCAGGAGCACCGCAAACGCGGCATTCGCGAACACCCAGGTGAGAGGGAAAAGAATCGTCACTATATTGTATTCGAAAAGTCCGAGGATACTTAGTCCATGCCTAAAAGTAGTGATCACGTAAAGCGCAAGAGTCTCCGAATATGGGTCGTTCCACGACTTTCGCACCGTCGGCGCGAATCCAAGCATGTCGATAGTCGAGAGTACTACGATTGAAAGAACCGGCTGCTCTACGACGAGCCACAGCGGAATACAGAGGATCGCTACGACGAAGAATGCAACGTCGATCTTTTTGATATCCCGATCGCCATTCCTGAGCGCTAAGAGGAAAACCGTAAGAATCAATCCTGCTACGACAAGGGTAACGTACGCTCCCCTTCCCGCACCCGCACTGATCTGCAAGGCAAAGATCATCGAAGTAACGATTGCCCAGACTAGCCACGAAAAGATATGTGGCCTGGTCTTTCCCCTCACAAGGTCTATCAAGTAGGGCGCGTACGCAACGAATGTAAGCACGATGGCGATCGCACTAACTAACGACTTGAAACCCTGTTCCGCCATTTAGCTACTTTTTCCACCCGACCAGGTATTTCATTGCCTGCTCTCTTTAGTGCCGTTACTCGACCTCACGACACACTCCGTCTTTGTAGCGCATAGGAATCGCGGCATGTACCGCATCTCCTTTGGAATCAAATGTGGTAGCTCCGAGAAGCCCTTTAAATTCACGCTTAGTCGTGATGAACCGCTGGATCTCCACCGCTGTCTGCATACCAGCTCGGAGAGCCTCTGCGACGAACATTACGGTATCGTACTGACTAAGTGCGCTAAATTCAGGCTCGCTCTGACTGTACCGAGCGCGAAACTTCGAAAGGAATCGTTGATAGATCTCAGCTTCGGAGTCTCGATCGCCCTCGAAGGAGATACCTTCGTTAAACCTATCCTTTACCACTTCGCGCAACGTCGGCTGAGAGCAGAGATACACAGTGAACAACGGCGCTTTAACGGGGAATTGGTGCAACTGATTTATGGCCGTACCTTGAACCGAGCCCAGCAGCACAAGCACGAGCGCATCAAAGGACCCTTCCTGTGAACGCAACTTCGCAAGGTATGGTTTGACATCTACGGTATCTGCCGAGACAGCAACCTCCTCGACAACCTGCAGGTCGCCAGAGCTGACCAGCGCGTCAAGTGCTCCCTGCGCCCACTCTTCTTGAGCTCTTACCACCGCGATCTTCCGAATACCGCGCGATAGCAGGTCTCTTCTCATCCCACCATAGAATGTCTTTGAGTCCGTAAAGTTCCTCATCATCAGTTCGCTGTCGTCCAGGATTCCTTCTAGGGACGATTCCGCGAATACGAGAATCTTTTCTCTGTCGGCCACCTTCTTGAGCGCTTGCGATACCGACGTGAGACCCGAGATGACAATAGGCACATTCAGCGCTGGCCGCATCCTCATGAAGGCAGCCAACCCAGTTTTCGGGTCTCCCATTGAATCCTCGTACAAGACCTCCAGGGCTCTCCCTGATATGCCGCCAGCTGAATTGAGTGCCTCGACAGCCATCTCAATCCCCTTCCTACTCCCCGTTCCGAGCGACGCGAGCGGTCCGGTAAGTGGTAGGATTGCGCCTATTCGGAAAGGCTCTTGTACCTCTAGCGGCTCAGCCTGCACCGCCGAGCCCGCAAGGAGCAAAGTGACGAGACAAAAGAGACTCGCGATGTACGTTCGTGCACTTGAGAAGGAGCTCTGAGCAACACAAAGATAGTTCATGATACGTGCCTTGACCTGTGAACATTGTGGACCATCTCAGCCAGCCCTCGGGTAAGGAGTATAACTCAGGACCTCAGAGTAACAAGCTTAATCCCTAGCGTCCGGTTATAAAGATTCGCGCTGTCTGTCACGTGCAAATGGAGGAGCTCTCCGGAACGAACTTCCCCCGTTCTCGAACTGTACGATGTGGTGCTAGTCGCCGTGACCTCCTGGGGGAGTGCGAAGGTCCTGACACCACGGACCGCCTGCTCGACATTTCACTTCCTGTGTAGCCACACTCACCACAATGTCCTGCTCCTTCGCGCCGTCCTGGGGAGTCCGCTGCCTGATGACTTCCACCGCGAAGGCATTACCCATTCTCCCTGTGGGGTGCGATTTTGGGGCAAGGATACGCAGCGAAGATCGCTCGCGCGCTGGAAGCGTGGCTCGGCGGCTGTGATGATATGGTTCGCATGGCAGCGTTGATTTTCGGTGATAGCCCCTCACCCGAAATTATTGATGGGATGTAGTGCTATGAGGACGCTCTACCCCATACACACTTCCCGTTACAGTCTCGCACATTAATGCCAAACCTGGTCATCACCATCATCGGGCATCTGCCCAGAGCCAAGCTTGTCATCGCCGAACCAGCACAGTACCTCACTAAATAGCTTGGTTAGCACTACCTGAGATCTCTCGTCTCGCTCAAAAAACGAGAGGCCAAGGTCTACACTGTAATTAACCAGTCCGAAGTATGCTGCAAAGCGCTCTAAGAATCGTAGTCTAAGGATTGCGGCCAGCTCTTCCTCCGGGGGGCGTTCGACGAATATTTTATCCCTCAACATATCGAGCGACGTTGGAAACGCTCTCATAAAGAGCTCTGCAATACGCTTGCTTGGAATTAACTCCCTACCCTCTTGGCGAAGAATGTACAGGGAGAAGACCGCTGCCTGTTGAATAATTGGGCATTCTGGATAGCGATCTGCAAACGACCAGCGATAGCTCCTTAGCCAGTACTGCAAGAGTCTTGCGTAATCGTATGGCGTAAAACCCTTCTCAAAGATCAGCTGGCCCTTCTTCGTGAGCGAGAACTTACGATTTTTCTTTTTTAGCCAGCCACAGGCGGTTACAGCATGACGAAGGGCCAGAACCCGCGGTTCATACTCCTCTGACTGAACGGAATAGACCGGCATAGGGTGTGGCTCGCAGAGTACATTTACTATTTTTTTCGGGAGGAATCCGTTTTGAGTAGCCTTAGCTTCTCCAGCTTCCGCTATAAGCTTGATGAGTAGCGTTGCATGAGTGACAACCGGAACATCAGCTAATAAAGCCTTATCGAATTCAGGGTTAAAGGATAAAATCGGTCTAATATCTTCAAGACTGCCACACAATATGATGTGCATCTGACCTGGCGAGAGCCCAAGAAAGTCTCCAAGTCCCATGGAGTTTCTTTGAGCTTGCAATTGAGCAAGTAGTTTTTCAATCTGTTTGCGATCCATAATGACCTTATCGTTTAGCCTCCAACCCTTGGTAGTATGCCATGCTGTAAAATACAAGCTAGAGATTCAAGCTGAACTAGTCTTCTATTTCTCTGGGCTGTGAATTTCTGAGGGCGAACAAAGGCTGCCTGAAAAGACAGGCAGCATGGGCGATCGTCCTGCAAACACTTAGGAAAACACTTCGCTGATCAAACAGCCAAGATCTCCTTCGTGCTACTTTCAAGGTGGTCGACGATCAATTTTAATATACTGAGCACCCTCTTAAACGCCAGCTCGTCCGTTGCGCATACAAAGGCTATGTGCATTTGGGAACAACATGCTGTAGCGCCTCAGCTGGAAACGAACATTTGAGAGTTTCTATAACCTACAATCCCCCGCCCTAGTACATAGCACTTTCGAGAGCGAGAGTTCGGGACTGCTGACACATGTGTCTAAATGGGATCCTACCTGCGCTGTCCAAAGTGATTCGTTTCAGAAGTGCTCTGCACCAGCGGAAGGCGCATCCGCCTCCGCACGAGGCTACGGCGGACAGGTCGCCTTTATTCAGGATGAGCACTCGGTCAAAGACATCATCATCATCGGCCCGCCATCACACTTCACTACACTTCAACTACTCATAGAAAAACGATCGTTTTTCCTTCTCTTACATGCTTGTCTTTCGAGCTGTTACCGATTGTATAGAGAAATAGAACCTTCCTTTCTCCGCTCGACACATCTCTCACTTGTCGTGATGAGCCATGGATCCGACTCAAGCGACCTCATCAATCTCGCAACTGACTTCAAGGTCCGTCCCCAAAACGAGCCGATTTGAGTGGGCCTTGTTGGCATATTACGATGCTCACTGAGACGTATATCGCTTACCTAGTGAGGCTCACTTTCATGCCGCCAAACGACCCTCTGAGAAACACAGACGCTCATGCAGACAATTTATCGGAGGCCGTGCCCCCACGCGCGGATCCAGGACATCTCGACAGTGTGCCAGAGGAGGGAATTCGCTCTCTAGTGGTTGATCTCGTGAAGCGCCGCGCAGGCCCGGAGGGGAACGAAGCTGCTTCCGAGCTCACAAAGCTCCTCGAGAGCGATGACTTTCAGGGACAACTCTTTCGAGCTGCTCTCATTGAGGAACTCATTCTCTTCGAAGAAGCTACTCTTCGAGGCATCGTGGAGGGAGACGCAGCACATTGCTGCTTTAGAGCCGCCGATCATATCGCGAATGCTGTGACTAATCGCTGTGGCAAAGAGATGTCACAGGGGCAACGAGCTCGACTATTGGACTGCACCGAGCGTTACCTTGAAATATCCTGCTCGGCTGCGGACTGGGGGCCGGCAGCCGCGAGACAGGTTGAGCATGCCGTATCTCTCATAAATAAACTATTTCTTTGGGCCGAAGCCACTATTTTGGCGAAAGAGGAGCAGGTGCGTTTGGGCGGCGCGTTTGTGACTTTCTTGTCGAAGCATGAGGTCCTCCTTCGATCGCCCGAGCTCTATTGTAAGCTCGCATCTCCCATAAGCACTATGGTGCGTGCGCTCGTGTCGCTCGATGTTCAAGGGAGAGGCCGATTGCTCAAGGCCCTCTTTGTCCGCGTCAATGAGTTATGCGACAAGTTTCTAGAGGGTGAAGAAATTGCCGGTGTCTGTATAGGGGATCCGATCGGATTGATACACAATCTGCTCGAGGATAAGCAGTCATGGCCGAGCAAAGATAGCGCCCACGCATCATCTCACGACCTCGAACTGGCACCCGAAGAAGAAGCTTCCTGGGCGGATGACAGCGACATCGGGAAAGACAACCTATATAGCCCTTACGAGGATGGTCCCACCGACGATGTCGACGCCGAAGAACAGTACCTCGATACTAACGAGGACGACCAAGGGCTTGAGGAAGACGTAAGCTTTCTTGAGCAGGATGCCGACGAGATGGAAGTGGAGTCCATCGATTGGACCGCTGCAGCAGACGCGAAATCTGTTGTGAGGGAGTGGAAGAGTTCCTTAACCAGGGCCTTGAGGCGCTGTCCATCGCTTGATAGTGACACTGATTTTTGGGAAGGCTTGGTATTCGGCCAGTCCGCGTACGAACCAGGTGCTGAGTTTGCCTCTCAGGCATATGCCCGAACAGGAATCGAAGCGCTCGAAGCACTTCTGATCGCTATACCGCTCAGCATGAGAGAGGAGGTCGCGATTGTCATTCACCTGGTGACTTTGCTCGAAATGGAGGATGAATTAACGCAGCTTCATGGGATGGCGCTCCCGAGTGTGTACAAGCGCGCTTTGGACTCCCTAGCTAAAAGCGCGGACATCCTCCATATAGAAGAGATGCATGGACATAGCGTTGGCAAGGCTGGCTACCGCGGAGTCATCCAATTCGTGGATGACACAATTCGCTCAATAGTAACAGATGCTATGGATGCTGAATGGGAGAATATACAAGATCTCTCAGAGACCGGCTTAGGCCAAGAAGAGATGCGCCAACTGCTAGGCAACTTCATTGAGCGTGTATGGGGTAAATGATACCGCCAGAGGCGACGAGATTATCGGCGTAGGATTGAGGCTCCCGTGCCTTGCTTGTTATGGATTGAGGCGTGATCGTCCAAGTCAAACACCGCGAGCCGTAGGTTAATGAAGTTCTGAGATCCACTTTGGTCGTAGATGAAAGTAATCGCGAGAGTCTCAACTAGCTTCGCTTCGTCTCCAGAAACACGATTGGTATTTCCTTCATGCACTTATTTCCATGCAGGGTGAAAGCCGTTCGGTTTTAGAGACCTCCTCTCAGCTGAGACAACCGCTGCTGCACAGATGAGAGCAATCTCTGCGTCCGTAGCAATGCGTAATCCCGCTTTCCTAGCAGGGAGGGGTTTTGCCTCGCTTACCTGGGGGATAGCGAACGGTAACATCCCCCAAGGCGTATGCGGCGCGGTGAGTGGGATAGTAAGGAACGCGGGTTAAACACTCACGCTGTCTGTCATGTGTAGATAGACGTGCCCTCGCCAACAAACCTCCCCGTTCTCGGACTGTATCGAGTGGTGCTACCCGTCGTGACCTACTGGGGGAGTGCGAAGGTCCTGACACCACGATTCTGCTGCTCTTCCTTGCACTTCTTGTGTAGCCACGCTCACCCTAATCTCCTGCTCCTTCGCGCCGTCCTGGTGAAGACGCTGCCTGAGGACTTCCAAGGCGAAGGCATTACCCTTTGCTAGATATTCTCCCTGTGGGGTAACCGAAAAGAAGGGATCGTCCGTAGCGCGTTCCAACCACGAACTGACCGGCGTCAAGATCACCTCCTCCACCTCGACAGGGTTTACGGAAAACACTAAGGAGGATACCTCCATGTGAGCAACCACAGGAGTTATCCAATAGGGCTTTCGCAAGGCCCTCAAAAAGCCGGGAAGCTCGCCTATGACGGCTTCCGGTCCTACCCCTATCCCGATCTCCTCTTTGCACTCTCGCAACGCCGCCTCTCGAGGGGACTCCCCCTCGTCAACACGCCCACCAGGAAGGACGATCTCTCCAGCACTCGTGCGCATGTTCTTCGGCCGCCGGGTCGACACAAGATAGGTCTGGTCTTGATGACTGAGTAAAAGAATCAGAATGGCTGAGTCGACCACGTCTGGCTGCCTAGTAAGGGATACCTCACAGAGCTCCACAAGGCCTGCAGTGGGCGACTTTGATGATACTGAGTCTCCCAAGACCGCTCTCAAGCGCTGCTGTAATTCGAACGAATTGTCTCGCCCTTGTGTCTGTTGCTGGGTTTGCATCTCTCATTCCTCCGTATAACTAGAAACGAAGAAACGCTAAGGAAATCCCAGCGCCGCATCAACATTTCCCGATTATTTGAGCAGACTAGCCCTACGCCCCTGATACAATTGAAGAATATAAGCTTAAAGGAGACCCCAAAACGTCAGAAAAACTGACGTTGTTGCGAGGTAGTGCCTACTAAGCTCCACTACGTTCAACGACTATCCAAAAATATGCTGATATACAGGGGATATTCGCGTATCATGAACCTCGGATCTAAGTATCCCCAAGAGAGCGCAGTATATGGCCGTCAGAAGAAATGACGTCAATCGACGTGATCTAAAGACCTTACTACGCAACATAGATTTTACAGACAAGCAGGCCTCGGTATACGTGGCGCTACTCGAGCTAGGTGAAGCGACAAAGACGGAGCTTGCCCGCAAGGCCAATATCAAGCGTCCGACACTTTATTTAGTGCTCGAGCAACTCGAAGAGAAACTCGCTGTCACCAGACGCTACGATGGACCGCGCGAGTTCGTACGAGCCGTGAGTCCGTACGCGCTCGCCTCGCAGCGTGATCGAGTTACGAACAAATTCGTGCAGAATATCCCCGAACTGCTATCAGTTGCTGCGCACAGCAGCTTTGCTCCCAAGCTGCTGCCGATCTTGGGACCAAAAGACGTCGTTTCCTCGATGAACGACCGCCTCAATGCACGGACAGACCTATTATTTTGGGCGGACCGAAATCTTCAGTTTTCCAACCATAAAATGGTGCTCGATCACCAGATCCCCTATCGTAAGAGGCGGGTTGAACGAGGGATCTGGACGCGTGGCATTATTCCGTACGAGCCCATCCTCCGAAAGATACGAGATGAGCATCTCCTCGATTCGCAAAGGCTGTATGTGGAGCTCAAGCAACGACAAGAGCAGGAGCTACGAGACTTCGTATTCGTCCCCCGCAATCATTCTACTCAAGCGTGTGAGATATGGATATTCGATGACAAAGTTGATTTTTATGCCGCTGACACATGCATCGGCGCGCGGGTGCAGAGCGAGCAATTCTCGCAGACTCTGCGAGGCATCTTCTTAGTTGAACTGGAACGTGCTCGAAGTGCAGAGAAACGCTTGATTAATACTCGAGATAGCACGCTCCTAGCCTCTTCGAAGACCTAAATTGAGGCACTAAGAGCACTGCTCCATGCTCACGCTCGGCAGTCTTTCACATCAGCCTGGCACGGAGATGTGCTAGCTGCGCTCAAAGACCCCAACCCACTCAATCCCCGCTCTACGATTCGCCTCTGACTGTGATCCAGGACGCAGCACGCGCCTCACAAAGTACGGGCTCAACAAACCCTCGAGCTCGCTCGTGGTGGCGGCGAATGGAGGTCCGTTACCCTCTTTTGAGAGCGAGAGATTCGGTAATCCTCGCGCCTCTAAGTCGTTCACCACGAAGAAGTTGCCGACCAAAAAACCACCAGGCTTCACCCATGCAGCTATCGTTTCGGCGTATCTCGGTCGCATCAAGGGATCGATCGCACAAAAAAATGTATGCTCACAAACTACATCTAAGCGCTCTTTGGGAATTTCAAAGAGATCGCCCTGAATGACCTCAAGCGAGCCCGACGCTGTGGCCGCACTTGAAACATCGCGCGCGCGCAGCGCTGAGACGGCGATATCCGACCAGTCAACAGCAACCACATCGGCTCCCCTCCGCACACACTCCAAGGCATCAGCCCCTCGTCCGCAACCGGGACTGAGAACCCTCTTCCCAGAGAGCGCTCCCCCTATTCCCTGAAATTCGTCCAACGCTTCCATGACCACCGAAGAGGGTGCGCCCAGATCCCACGGGGTGTCACCGACCTCGAAGCGCTCCTGCCAGTATCCTTGTGTTGACCAGTCGGGAGGATCCGATCGCTTGTCCATACCATGAACCTATAATCTGAGACGACCTACGCATGCCGTTATTATGCGCACGTAATATATCGCGAAGCATTTCCATATTCACCATTTCAACGAATTCATCTGGACCGTGCATATTACCGTGGGGCACACCGAACTCGAAGGTCCAGCTATGTCGCAAAGAGAGTCTGCGCTGCGGGTAGTCTGCTGCGACTCACTCATAATTTCACGTACAGCTCTGCATTTTTGGGTAGCTGCGCAAGACTTGTCTCGTGCGCATCTTTTTCGAGAAGCACGATGCAGTCGATACCGAGAGTGCTAGTCTTGCTGTACACCCCGCCTACGGCGACCCTGCCCTTCGGAATGACGGGGATCTCGAAAAACGTATCGCCTACCGCCATGTAGCGCGGCTCGACCTCGAGCCCGGTCCTCAAGTCGAATATCTTCTTACCGGAAGCCATCACGACCCCGCTGGCGACGACCGCCCCCTCCTCGATGATTCCGCACAGCTCACAGTTTGCGCCCACGCGCACATCGTCCTCTATAATCGAGGGTAACCTTCCTGGGGGTTCAAGAATCCCCTCTATTCCCGATCCTGCACCGAGCTTAACCCCCTTCCCGATCTGTGCTCCGGTAGCCACGCGCGCGCCACCGTCGATCATAACTCCAGAGCCAGCGACGTACGCTCCTATGTTGACGATTCCACCCGGCATAATCGTGGTACCACTCCCGATGAACGCTCCACGACGAGCGAAGCTCCCGGGGATGAATCGAACCCCTGCGCGCTCGAAGTCCTCCTGACTCCACCCCTCGGTTTTGAGCGGAACCTTATCGTAAGAATGCTCTCCCATCTTGATCATCGGGAAGGCAGAGAACCCCGCATTCATGCACGCGACCGCATAGGATTGGGTGACCCACGTCCCACCACCCGTCAACTCAACGCCATTGCCCCCAACTTTGTAGTTGGCCAACTTTTCAGCACAGCGCACAAATCCCCTGTCCAGAAGATCTACCGCTTCGCGCTTCTGATCTTGCGTTGCTGAGCCAGATAACACCGCATTCAAGAGATCGGGGGAGGATTCAACCATCTCGACCTTCAGCACCTGGTGCTCCTTCAATCCGAGCAAGAGGTCGATGTTCGGATGAGCACCCGGCGAGGCCTTGGCGCCCGCTGCTAGTGGCGCTAACACCTCCATGCATGATGCAACTGCCTTGGCAGGAAGCTCGCCATTCATTTGGAAGTTCGCGTACACGCGGAGCGATGCCGCTTGGCCTGGGACGTTCGCCACCGTCCTGATAAGTTGCCCATCAAGAAACAACTTAATCAGTGCTACATGCGGAACCGCTTTGGTCAAACGATTCACATTGTCGTTGAATTGAGCCTTCTCTGCGTCACTAGTCATCGCCTTAACTCCTCGCGCTTCTATAATTCCTGATGTACTCAGCGAGCACTGCCATGGACCTCTTGGTCGACTCGAGCGTATCGATTAGAGCCATACGTATAAAACCCGCACCTGGATTCCCCCTCTCCCCCGCTACCGAGAAGTAGCTTCCTGGAAAGGTCAAGATTCCCGTTGCCCGAGCGAGCTCGAGAGCAAACGTCTCATCATCCGGATTCATGCTCGAAACATCGAGCCAAACGTAGAACGTTCCTGAGGGAAGCGTGATGGGAGTACCGAGTCCGGAGAACGCCTCTCGAAAGACCTCGACCTTCTCACGATACAACTCGCGATTTTTGCGTACATCGTCGAAATTTGTCCAAGCATACGCTGAGGCGCGCTGCACATTGTTCGGCAACACCTTTCGCTCACTGAAGCGCATCTTGAGATAGCTCGAAACTAACCGTGCGTCCCCTACCATAGATCCGGACCGCAAACCCGGAAGGCTACTACGCTTCGAGAGCGTGTCGAAAGCAACAACGTGACTAAAAGAGTTGTCTCCATCGAGCGCTGCGCACACCTCCAAGATGCTAGGCGGCTTGCGGTCGAAGTAGATCTCGATATAGCACTCGTCCGAAGCAATAGCGAAGCCGTACCTACGTGCCAGGAGCACTACATCTCGGAGACTCTGCTCGGAGTAGCACACGGCACACGGGTTGTTCGGGCTGTTCAGGTAGCACAGACTGGTGCGCGCCAAGATATCTTCGGGAATGCTCGCGAGGTCAGGCTGAAATCCGTCCTCGGCTCTTAGATCAAAATAGTACGGAATTCCTCCGGCATATTCGGTAGCTGAACTGTACACCTGGTACGCTGGATTGGGGATCAACACATACGGCTTCTGAGGATCCAAGCTCGCCACTGCGAAGGAGAACAACAGCTCTCCACTTCCGCACCCGGCCAACACTTGGCTCTCCTCAATCGAAGGGTGCAAGGTCTTCGATGCGAGGTTGGCCTGAATAATAGCCTCTGTCAGAAAGCTCTCTTGCTTGGTTTTCGGATATCGCCCGATCGCCTCTGCAGCGTACGAGTTCACTATCTCTACCACCCGCGGATCCGGCGCGTGTTGCGGCTCTCCGATCGTCAGGTCCGCTGTAATTGGAGTGGAGAGCCCAGAAAATAGCTGTCGTTTCCGGTCGAAGGTGTACGGCCGCATAGCAGCTATTTTCGGGTTGAACATGCCAGAAATAGTAATAGACGGCCCCTGGTTTGGCAACCTCGCAAGGTCGCTGTCCCTGTGCGTTCATCGCCGAAGCAGCACATCAGGCACGTCGGCTTTGAAGCTCTGAACTGCCATGTCTAAGAATGCGTCCAGCATCGGTAGACTATCTAGCATTGGTAGCTGCACGAAATGCACGACTCGCGCTGCACGCGCATTCTCTTTGAGCAGTTGTAGCTCTAATACGGCATACATACGCTCTTCGCCCATCAGAGCGAAGCACCCCGAATCGGCTCCAAAGAATGTCTCTTCCAGAAGCAATCCACGCCCGAGTCGAGTGGCGTGCTCAGCACAGAAGGCGCGCGCCGAGGCTCGATCGCGTTCTTCGGTCAAACGTCTCAGGGTCAGGCTCACTCCATCCGGGCCCAGAAGAGAGGGCACACGCTGCCCGATCATCGCCGCAAACAGCCCTTCAAACTCCTCGACCTCCTGAGTGCTAAGCTCCCTGAGAGCGGCGCGAAGCTTGTTGACAGCAACCGTGTCGATACCTTTCAAAAATGCCCGTCCCTCGGACGAGAGCCCCAATTGGAGCTGCCGTCGATCTCGAGGGTCCACCTCACGTACGATCAACTTCCGCCCGATGAGTCGCTTGATGATACCAGCAACCGTATTCGCCGGCAGCGAAAAGGCAGCTACGAAGGTCTTAGCTAAGATAGAGTTTGATTGCTCTTGAAGCTTCGCAAGCATGTGCCACTCGATAGCGGAGAGATCAGGGGCTCCGAACACCTGATTCGCTAGGAGCCCTAGACCTTGCGTCCAACGACGAATGGGGGCACGTAACGGGTGCTCCTCCCGCGAGTATGGTAGTGGGGGAACCCCGAGACCGAGAGCCAACACACTGAAGTATCGAAGCAGCTTCTCAGGTTCACCACTAGAGAGATTCTTGCAGAACGAAGCCAGACGCTCCTCCGCCCTCGCGTCAAAGTCGGCCAGAACCTTCCTACCCTTCGCAGTCGGATACAGAAACTGTCGACGCCCATCTTTGGGATCTACTCGAATAGACACAACCTTGCGAGCTTTGAGCTCGCTTATGGCACGCGATATTGCGGTCCGAGACAGTCCGAGAGAAGTGGAGAGCTCCGATGCGGTTACAGCTTCACGAGAGGCGATGTCCGTTAGAACACGGGACTCGAGCAGCGACAGTCCGGTACCGTATGCATCACCGACGAATCGATTCTGTTCCTGAAACCTTCGAATAGTCTTATGAAGCCGGAGATATAATTCCAAACCTATTCTACCTCGATACTATCAACTGAGATCTATTATGCAGATTTAGATCTCAAATTGACATAACGCTGTCCAATGAAATCTTGCCGCTAGGGAAGCAATTCACAGACCTAGCATGACAGCTAAGACATTGACTTTGCTCTAAAACGCGGACTAAGCGAGCGCATTTTAGCCGCGCAACGGATCTTACGCCGCTGTGTAATCTAACGATACTGTATCGCCTTAGGATGCTGTGTAGCTATGTCACTTCGGACACCTATCTGCCCAAAACCTATATGGTGTCTTCGCGCGACGACCGCGCGGGTGCCTCTGTGAGAAACAGAGAGTCAAGAGCGACCATGACAGCTACCTCTACAGCACAGACCCGCGACTCCCAGGCGGACGAATTAAAGCTCATGGATCGCGAGGGATTTCTCTATCCAGCGGCGAAAGAGGCTTTACGTCTGCGTGCCTTCACGGCCGAGCCTCTTCTTGAAAGCGATCCCGTCCTACGCGAGCACCTGGAACGCTTCATCGGCCTATCTGGGGTCGGGGCCGGTAACCATCCTTGCCTACTGTTCCTCGAGCAGCGAGGGTTCTTCGCGTCTATCGAGCGTTTACTGATCGGGATGCTTCCAACTGGAGAGAGATCGACACCGTCAGCCGAACATGTCGAAAAAATTTCAACTATCATCGACAGCTTACGTCGCACCGACGTGTGCCTCGTACTTGCACGGAACAGCTACCTTAGCTCCGAGCTCCATCGTACTACAGAAGCATACCTGGGTACTCTTAGCACTAAAGTACAGGCAATCTGTGATTCTTTGCTATCGGAAGTCTCAGGGGCGGTTGAGACTAAACAGCTTGTCGACGCACTTGTCGACCTACGCGACCTTCCGCGACGTATGCGACTATTGGTATCTCTAAATTTTCAATGCTCGGCGTTATCTGAGATTCGGCCGGGAGACACCCTCTCTATTGATCAGAGAGGAAGGCGTATCGTACTTCAAGAGCTTCGAGACGGACAAGCGGATCTCCTCCATTGCGATGTGAGTCGAGTGAAGTATCAGAGGTCTTGGATCAATCTGAGCGCGGTTGACCCTTCACGAATCTGCATCAGAAGAGGCATCAACACCCTAATTCCGTGCGGGGAAGAGCCTTTCTCGGCGATGCAACCCTTTCGGACAGGCGTTCACGTTATGCGCCCACCGAGCCCTTCGCAGCGGCGCTCGTATGATGTGGGAGAGATCGTCGGATTTCACCGCGAGGGACCTCACGTCGGCCAGTACGAGGTTCTTTGGAGGGGCGCAAACTTTAGCGCCACTGTGATGCCTGAGCAGGAAAGTAATCTTAGGGTGCTCGGACATGGGGATACCTCCACGATAAGCGATTCATTGACAGCTCAAGCCCTGACTGACTATCGAAGATCGCCGCTGTACACCTACGTGCGAGCAGAGTCAGCGCTCTCGCGCGACAGAGATGCCCGGCAGCTTAGATCGCTCTGCACAGCGATCCTCTCGGCGGAGTATCCTTTGGCGATACATGTGATGGGGAGCCCGTACTCGCGTACCCCTGTCGTCGAGCAGCTCTCGTCACGGGTAGCAAGCTGCTCACAAGGTGGACTGCCACAGGAGGATGCATCCTTCCTGCGTAGACACGGCTGCACTCCGGTCCTCATCGTTGTAGAGAGCGAGAATCACCAATACCTCACCCAAGAGATTAAAGAACTTCGAGAGAAGGGTTGGGAGATTATTATCTGCTCCAACAACTCGATGGTTCTCAACGACAAATATATCGAACATGCAATCTGCGATCTCCCTGTATTGATGGGCGAGGGAGCTTTCACACAGGTCGATATCTCTCGGTCTACCGTAGAGCCGATTTCGGCTGCGCTAGAGATACTTGGGGCACGTGCCAGGCAAGCCTTGGATACGCACATTAGCCAAAGAAGCGCACACACAGAAGTGCAGCGGAGGACGCTCGACTCACTTTCCGCCTTACTGGACGGACTAGCTGAAGCAGACCCTACGAGGGCTCTCACTCGTCGCCCACTTGAATTGCAGCGCGTAAAGGATGTGGTTGGCGCGATCCGACGAGGAGACGGTCAGCAAGCCTCGAAGATGATTGACGACTTCGCGGCAGAGTGGGGTGCGCTTACCCATGCTGAGCACGGTGTCACTCAAACGCAACAATCGTGGTCGTTCCGAGAGCTGATCGAGCTCTCAGCAGCGCTTGCGAAGTCTCGGCTCCCGGCGAATCACCCCGCCGTACTACTTCGTGGCATCACCTGCCTCGACCTTTCGCCAGCAGCTTTGGCTGCTCAGTTGAATCTAGGGGCACAGATATTTCGTCATGTCGACAGTACCGGGGTAACTCGATCGATAGTCATATCGCTCCCTCCCGCAGTAACTGACGCAACGCGACCAGGGCTATCAGAGAGCCTCAATCACAAGAACTCGGTCGGCTATATCTATTGGATCTGGATAGACCCAGAGGGGACACAGGACGTGCGTGCGCCGTTTAACAAACTCCTCAATCGGGTTGCTCTCGAGCAGCTCGCAGAGGGAGCTAGCTTCGTAGTCGGTCGGGTGCTCGAGAGAAACGCCTCGAGCCTGCGCGCCTTCGGCAGTGTGGGAGGATTCGACATCATCCCGACCAGAGCGATCATTGGCGGTGAGCCCGCCGTTGCGGTAGGAATTAACCTGTCGCTCGAATCGCTCGAGGCAGTTGAAGAAGCCCCCCAGCCCGACCGCAGCATGGCTCTCGACAAAGCCCTGGACGTATTCGCCTCAGGCATCCACGACGACATCGCGGTCAATCAAGAGCTTCGTGCAAGTAAGCTTTTGCGCATCAACGAGACGCACGAATTCCTGGTACATGCATACGCTTTGAGGAGCACATGCGAACGGGTGCTCAACTTCGTAACCAACGAGCTCCGCTGGCGTGATGGCTATCACATCATCCTAGAAGCAAAGGCCGCGCTTGAGCATTTTGCGCCCTGGCTCTCGAAGCCCCAGATGGAGGATTTCGAGTTAGCGCTCGATCTGTGCACCGACGACAGCGCTCTCGAGGTCGGTAAAGCAGCGCTTCGAAAAATGTTGGGCGAAGTAGTTCGCGAGGATCTCACCACCCTCCTTTCGGTTCATACCAGGCTCAAGCAAAAAGCCCTGAGCGTGCTCGCCGTCGAACTCGCTGAGATAATCCCACCAGTTGCTCTTGAGGGTCTACGACAACGTGAAGCTACCGTCAGGCTCCCGCCACGGATTGATATAGTCGCCGCTCATGAATCTTTTCAGCAACTGCCGCTGCGGGCGCAACGAATTCTGGACTCCTGGTGGGACTTCGCATGGCAACGCCTCTGTTGGGTCAAGGACACACACCCCAATGCGTACGGCTGTCATAGCCTCATCCGCGACTGGATTGAACGGGACGTCGCCGATCACGGGGGGTTCTGTCGTATACCAGGCGTTCCTACTTTTGAGGGCGAAGAGCACTCAGAGGCTATGCAGAAGCACTTCGAGCAGTTCGCTCAAGTTATAGAGTGGGCCAACGAGGTTGCACGGGCCGGTCACTTCGACCAACACGTTGCAAGGTTTCTGTACCCGATTATACAGGCACTGCTAGGTCGCAATCAGTAGACCGGAGATCTCCCGAGCAATCCTGACTTAGCTGGCATTGGTATGAACCCGCTACACCCGGTTCGACTCTACCACTTAGCCCTAGCGAGCACGTCGTTCGACGTATTCTCCAACTTCCCTTGGCGCTTGAGTAGAAGCTCGTTATTGAGCAGATCGAAGTCCTGCTTCTTGAGTGAGAAGAGCGTCAACACCGGATTATGGAATCCGTACGCACCACCCTTAGAAGTGAACTGGGTTACTACCGGAACCCGATCGAATACCTCGCGCAGTCGCTGGCGCAATATCGGCTCCGCCTCCGGCTGCTTAAAATACCTATCGTAGAAGAAGCTCGAGAGGATCAGGTAATCGTACCCCGACGCTTTGAGATCACCGATATCGAGTTTCACGAGGATCTTTGCTCGCGGAATGTACTCGATATTGAATTCCCCGTCGTCGAACCGCGGACAGTATGGCTTCCAGTCCATGAACACCTTTGACCCAGGCGGAATGTTTTGGCGCATCCATTCGCGCAACTGTACGCGAGTATCATCTGTAATCTCGGACGCTAAGACGGTCGTTCGAAAAAGGGCCGGGGCCAAGACAATCAACGTCAATACCAACGCTCCATATCGCGGCGAAATATATCTTCCAGTATTCCGAGCAAGCTCCCCGAGCGCGATAGCCAGAAACGGAAGGCACGGCATTATGTAGCGTTCGGGCTGTGGAGCGGGTTTGGCCTTGACGAACTCCGACGGCATATAGAAAAGCAGCACGAGGGCCACTACGAACAGTCCCTCGATACGCGGACGACGCACAAGAAAGCCCAGTCCGATGACCGAGGCTACGGCGGTTACAGTGGTCATACCGGGCAAGATGCTCCGCCAAAAGTGATACATCCAGAGCTGAGACCATGCGTCTATCGTATTGGTATGGCCGTTTTGCATGTGGTTTGACTCTGCCCGGAAATCCTTCAAGAACTCCTGCGAATCCAAAAGCGAAAACGGCGTCGTTGCCACAAATCCCAGCGGTGCAATCGCCATAGCAGTGAGCGCCCACGGGAACCATCGCCAATCCGGTTTCCACGACCGAGATGCGAGCCACGGAGCGGAACCTGGAACGATCGCCATCAGAATGCCTGAGTACTTCGTCCCCGCAGTTACACCTGCCAGTAATCCGGCAGCCAACAACAACCATCGACGATTAGACTGAACTGCTATCAAGGTTGTAAGAACGCAGCTCAAAACAACACAGGTCAGCAGCGCATCCTCTTTGAGATATCGGCTACAAGTGACGTGCAGCGGAAAGACCGCCAATAGAACCGCGGCACTGAGGCCAGCGCTCCGCGAAAAGAGCCGCCGTCCTATCGCGTACGTCATTGCGATTGAAAGCGTACCTGCGGTCGCACTAACGACTCGACCCGCGAGGAATGCCGTCTCTCTGAAAGTGCCATCTACTCCGATGAATTGCAGGAGGCAGTTCATGAAATACGTGCAGTACAAGAGCAGCGATGGGTGAAGAAAGTACTGAGGGTTCCAGGTATTTTGGTCAACCATGCGCATGATGGCGTTCACCTTAGGAACCTCGTCCGGATGAAAGTTGTCCGGCAACCCGAAATCAATTCCATAGAAACGGAGTGCGGCTCCTGCAACAACGATCAAACCGGGCATAAGCCATGCCGCCCGCGTCTCTGCCTCCCCTACTTCAGCCGAGCATCGCAGACTGAGCGCCATACCGGCGAGAAGACCGGTGCACAAGAGCCACAAAGGAGTGAACCGATCCAGAGGAACTGTAGCGACATGGAGAGACACCAAAGCTACTAGCGAAACCAGAAGGCCTACGATCGCCCCTACCACCCCGACACGACGGCCTGACGCAAAAACACCGCACAGAGCAAGCAACGCTACTGCGGCCACAGCGACTACGAGCGACCGGAAAGCAACGATCGGGACCCCAAGAGGTGACGAAACAAGAGCTTTAAGAACCTGCACACTCAAAGTACGTTGATCCCTCCCTTCTGGGGGCACGAAGGAATTCAATCCTTTGATCTGAACCTTCTGCGGGACACACGTTCCAGAGAGAGGAACTCTCACCGGCTCTGCTGTCGCGATAGTAAAGACAGTTTCCGGGCCGCCGCACACAGAGATAGCGACTTTAGGGGGCTCAGAGGCACCGGCTCGTGTTGGGTTGAAGTGCAACTCGAGTGAATTTCCGAATCGAGCGAAGCCTGTCAACGAGACCATCGCCTGATCAACAAGCCAGCCGTCGGTGTGAATACCTTTATCGGACAACGCTGCGAAGCTTCGAGAGGTCCACCGATGCGGCTGGAGCACGCCTGCCACATAAACCCCGACCAACACGACGAGGCACGCCACCACACCGTACAAAAACTTCATATGACGATTTCTCATCCGATACCCCTACGGAATTGAGGGCTCTCACTAGAGCAGTCCCCAAACGCGATCGGAACAATACCTCGCCGCAGGTCGAAGAGCTAGCCCGCTACGCGCGCGCTCTTGGTGTTTCGTCTAACCGCAGCCAGTTGGCGTGCAGCTCTCGCAGCGGTTCTCTTTTCCTGAACGTATGCCCTGAGCGCATTAACGTCGACCACGGCAGAGAACCGATCCTTGAAGGGCATAAAGGGATAGCTCTGAATATCCACCTGCTCTGGGAGCTTGCGGTAGGCATAGTTGTCAGCCGACCTTGAGGTAAGCTCTTTCATAAGTCCTTCGAACGGCGGGAAGAACGTTAACTTCGGAAGGACCTGGGGGTAGAAATCCGCGCGCTTGAATACGAAGTAATTTATCCCCTCCGGCTCAAGCACTGACAGAAGCTCCTCGAGGCTGGCGCTATAGTGCGCGCGGAGAACGATCTCGTTCCGTCGCTTCATCTCCGCGTAGTAGCGAGTGTAGAAGGGGTGAGTCGTTTCGGTCGTTACGTACGCCTTTCTCATGGCGAACAACTGAACGCCATCAATATGAGTCGGATGCCCCGCCACAAGAGACTCCTCAGGGGTGTTATCCTTCAACCACTGGAACACATGCCCTTTCTTGTCGGAAGGGTAATTGAAATTGAGCGTACCACTAAGCCCCTGACCAGAACCGGCGAACACTAACGCTCCGATACATGAGAGGCTGAGCATGCTTGGCCATGCCCATCGTGCGCGCGTATCTCTCACTCCACCGTCAACGCTATCGGTCGTATCTGTACCCCTATGAAAGGCGCGCCAGCCACCGACTGTGAAAGCGATCACGAAGAACATAGCTAACGGAATTTGAAGGTGTCGATTCGGGACGTACAACCAGAAAGCGAGCTGTCGGGACAAAAAATATACGAACAGCGCGGAGCAGCCGAACAGAACTACTTCGGCCGGAATCACAACTCGGCGACGAACAAACCCGATACCTGCCAGGAGCGCAAGCGCACCAACTACGACGTACGGAAGCATACGCTTGAAGATCGGATTCGGCGTGAAGAAGCGCCCCGTAAACGCCTCTAGGCCTACCACGCGTATCTCGGAAGCTGCCGAGTTGAAGGGGATGAAAGGGAAGCGACCATCGGGACGTGAGAACTCGGACATCTGCTCGGCCTCGGAGTACGAGACCATTTGCCCCACGTGGGCCGGCCTGTGCACGACTGCCAGCGTCACGATTGCGAAGAAAGGTGCGAGAAGCGCGTAGTTGAGGAGTCGCTTGGTATAGACCTCACGACCTGCTCCTGAGAGAGCCGCTATCCTCCAGAGCAGCAAGAGCCCGTAGCTCACCGCCACCACCAACGTAGCCGGCGGATTCAGCAAACAACCTGCCAAGATGGTCAGTAGAACCCCGCGGTGATTACCTTTGAACGCAAAATAAAAGAAGGCCGCGAACACAGGCGCCGACCATCCACGCGGCAACCCGCCAGTGAGGCGCTGCATCAAGTTACGAGAGTGCAACAGCCAAGTAACTGCGACGAGGGCGGCAGCCGTTCCCGATACCGCTCGCACTGCCGCGAAGAGAAAACCCACCGTCAAAAGCACCTGAATCAACATGACCCAGTGGCCCGTCATGATCGGATCGCGCGTTAGCAGCGTAATCCCGTACGAAAGCCAGTAGTGAGCCGGCGCGAGATACCCCTTCATCACATCGGTTATCAAATCTCCCGTGAAGATGCCAGGGTGGGTCACCTCGTGAAAAGGATATGTCTGCTGAAGCGCATCATCGGTCGTCCAGCCAGGGTGAAACCAATACTCAGATACCCCGCTGTAGAAAGCGTATGTGTACACAACGAGGAGGGCCACACTGAGGACAGTACTGGCTGAAAACTCCAACCGCCACCATGCTGCCTTTGCAACCTCAGGGGAAGACTCGATACGCCTTAGCTCGGGAGTCTCTGAGGCGGCTGGTTTTCTGAGAGCTACGTGAGCCATCCTGGGCTTTCCTGTCGAAATACTGGGGGCGGTCGTGCGCGACCCTCAGAAAAAACAAATTTTTGTTCGATATCAAACTCTTATCCAGAAGCCACGATACCCTCGAGGTCGCCTTTAGTCAAAATCAAATCCGATCAGATAACTCCAATTTCTCGCGTAAAATGCCTCGCTAATACCACCGGCAACCGCAACACATGCGACCCCATGCTGCGCTCGAGCAGCGACCCTCCCTTCTGCATCCTCGCCGTAATCTTGCATCGTCAAAGCTACCAGCTCCATTTCTGGGATAGCGCCTCACCAAGAAAGACCTTATACATGTGGCTGTCGAAGCCTTACGGTGATTGCATCATGAAACTACCCCCTCTCTCATCACTTCTCTGCACAGCGCTTTTAACCTTCGCCACAGCGTGTGGCGGTGGCGGTGGTGGTGGCGACGACTTCGTTGGAGCAGCCACGGTAGGGATCCGTCTGCAACCCTCCACTATCGACTCCGGAGACCGCACGCAGGTAACGATCGATGTAGGCGACGTTCACGACAACGGGATCGCTCTCAAAATTCGATTCCCCAACGGCCTTCGTTACGTTCCGGCGTCAGCCGCCCTCCTTGTTGACGAGCAGCAGACCAAGCTGACGCCAACGGTGAACGCTCTCGCGGAGGACGAGAACTCCATTTATTTAGTTTTCTACCTCTCGCAATCCCTCTTTCGAGCCTCTGGAGAGGAATACAATGGACAGATGGGCACGTTGAGGCTGCAGCTCGAGGGTCGCAAGGCCGTCAAAGACGGCAAGCTAGAGGTCGATGCAGATGTTGACGATCCTCAGGAAAGCAACGACAGCGAGTTTACCCTCAGCAGCCCCGAGTTCGCCGCAGAGGACGAAGCTTCGATTGAGGTCGTCGAGGGATAAGTCCAACCACCGCTTCTAACTCAGAGAGCGGTAATTGGTGGTTATCGTTGCAGCTATGCGCGCCTTCTACTATCCTTAGGTCAGTTTGGTCCGGTACTTGATCGGACTACGACACAACTCTAATTATAGAAGAGTCATCCCGTGGGACAACATCGTCAGATTATCCTCGAGCACATCAACCAAGCAGACCAACACACCCTAGCCGCATACGAATCTCGTGGCGGATATGAAGCCGCACGGAAAGCCCTGTCGATGGACTCGGCCGCGATAATAGAAGAGGTCAAGAAGTCAGGCCTCAGGGGTCGAGGCGGCGCCGGTTTCCCTGCCGGACAGAAGTGGAGCTTCGTACCACGCAACACGGGCAAGCCTACCTATGTAGTCTGCAATGCGGACGAGAGCGAGCCAGGCACTTTCAAAGACAGACTCGTTCTCGAGAGAACCCCCCACTCCATCATCGAAGGCATGATGGTGGCCGCTCTCGCGGTGCAAAGTCACTGGATGTGCGTGTACATCCGAGGAGAGTATGCCTATCCATACACTCGCCTACAGGAGGCAGTGAAGGAGTGTTACGCGAAGGGGTATCTCGGAGACAACATATTCGGTAGCGGCTATTCGCTTAACCTCGTTGTCCATCGCGGAGCCGGTGCGTACATCTGCGGTGAGGAGACGGGCCTCCTCGAGTCGCTCGAAGGCAAGAAAGGGCAGCCCCGATTAAAGCCACCCTACTTCCCTGCGACGATGGGCTTGTATTACTCGCCTACCGTTTTGAACAACGTAGAAACATTCGCCGCCATACCGTGGATTATCCGCAACGGCGCGGATGCCTATGCGGCTATCGGCACCGAAAAGTCCAAGGG
The DNA here is from genome assembly GCA_044337105.1 of Bdellovibrionota bacterium. GTDB lineage: Bacteria > Bdellovibrionota_C > UBA2361 > UBA2361 > OMII01 > OMII01. The sequence goes on from JBIIOE010000030.1 coordinate 22,805, forward strand.
AACCAAGCTCATCTCGGCATCGGGTCACATCAACAAGCCCGGCGTATACGAGATTGAGATGGGATATCCCTTCAAGCGATTTCTCGAAGAGGAATGCGGAGGCATGCTCAATGGACGGAAGCTCAAAGCTGTGATCCCTGGCGGATCCTCCGTTCCGATCCTGCGAGCAGAAGACATCGAAGATGCCACGATGGACTACGAGGGATGGAACAAACTCGGAACATTTTTAGGGTCCGGTGGCGTAATAGTCATCGATGATTCTGTCGACATGGTCGATGCGATATACAACCTGACACATTTCTACGCGCACGAATCGTGCGGGCAATGCACCCCGTGCCGCGAAGGTGGCCACTGGGTAGAAAAGACCTTTGGTCGAATCGCTAACGGAGGGGGGCTTCCAGGAGATCTCGAGCTCATCGACACCGTCGTCAATCAGATTGCAGGGCATACCATATGTTTCCTAGGAGACTCCATCGCCATGCCGGTGAGGAGCTTCACGACGAAATTCAAGGATGAATTTCGCCAAAAGATACTCGATGCAACCGAGGGGAAGACCCACTCCACAGAGCGGCTCAATGCCGAATTCGGTGCTCGCACGTAAGCGGGTCGTGAGCAGCGTGCGTTGTCTCCTCGGAGCATTGACGCTTCTCTGTCTGGAGCTTGCGATGACGAGCTCTATCGCGTTCGCACAAAAAGTCCCCGAAACGGTGACATGGCACGAGGTCAGCAAAGGCCTAGAGACTGCACGGTTTAATTTCAATGTCGGAGCCGTCTTCTCTTCGTCGATCGTTTTGGTTAGGGCCAATCTTCAGAGCTACCATGTTCAGGTGATACGCGCCGCAGAGTTCGGCTGGAAGCGCGCCCCCGTGCGCTCTTTGTGCCGCCTCAGTGGCGCGCGCGTGTGCATCAACAGCAACTTCTTCGACGAACAGGGCAAACCCTTAGGCGTCGTAATCAACAGAGGAATCCTCCACAGCAAACATCACCGAGGCGGAGGAACCCTTACGGCAGTTTTATATGCAACTCCAAAGGAGCTTCGCATAGCTCATCGCGACAGCTTTTCGACTCTCGGAGTCGTAGAAGCGACTCAAGCCGGTCCTCGCCTGCTTGCTGATGGACACGCTGTAGAAGGCATCAAGGCTTCCATTTTATCATCCAACCTCTCCGGCAGCTGTATCGATCGAGCGGGGCGATTCATAGTGTACAGGGTCGCTTCCGGCATGTTCGGCTGCACCACTCTTCAACTTCAGGAACTTCTGACCCACCCTGAGATCGATTGTATGGACGCAATTAATTTCGACGGTGGCGGCTCCTCCCAACTTTTCATAAGCAACGAGGACACCGGCCCTGACGGTCGAGTTCAAGAGGAAAACTATCAAGGAGAGGACGACATACCTGTCGCTATTGGTCTGTTTCAGAGCTCTTCCTCTGAGCCCTCAGGACCTCAAACAGGGCGCTGAGTCGCGCGTCTGATAACATTTCCCCTTCCGCAGACACTCAAAAAGAGCGAGAACTTTCAGGTGGATGAGTTGTCTGACACGTGAAAATTGTCCGTGCGGCAACCTACAATCCCAACAGATTCCAGGTTGACACAAAAGGTTCGTGCACAGTACCGTACTTAAACGAACTTGTACTAATTTCAGCTGTTGCAGTGTTGTAAACGGCTTTCTCGAGGCCAACGAATGACTGTTCACATGTTAGACCGAGAGTTTACCGCGAAGGAGGTTCAGCAGATCCTGAGAACCTTAACTAGTGGCAACGAAAAGATCGGCCTAGCGCTCCTCAACTACTACGCGAGAACGAACCTCGTCCCGACCACTGGAAAATCAAAAAGTCGGGGGCGCCCCAAATACTCGTACGCAGACCTCATCTTGTTGTGCTGGCTTTTTCGCATGAAGCGAGAAGGACTCCCAGTCAATCGATTCCGTCGAGGTATCGACTATCTCCGAAAGAAGCTCCCTAAGCTCCACAAGAATCCGAGCGACATGGTTCTTTTGACGGACAGCAAGCAGCTCTTCATCAAGCACAGAGTGCAGGACAAGGGCGAGATCGCCGAGGTCCTCACCGGCAAGAAAGCCGGTCAGTACGTGTGGGCATATGCAATCGGGTCACTCATAGAAGAGGTCGATCGAATAATTGCTGAGCTGTCTGCCGGTCTGCCTGAAAACGAGTCGGCCGACAAGGTAGCGGCTTAGGAACTGCGTCTCGACAAATTGTAGTCGAGTACCCTAAACTAACGCTCAGTTCATTCGGAGCTTCTTATGAGCAAGACAGATACGATTAGGCAGATATTCGCGCTTTTGATGGAGCGTAAGGCGTGGTGGCTGGTGCCAATGGTGACGGTTTTCATCCTCATCAGCATTCTCATCGTAGCGACTCAAGGCTCTGCCCTCTCGCCGTTCATCTACGCGCTGTTTTAGTAGCGCGAAACACCGGGTGAGGCCGACATCCATGTCGGGACCTCACCTCTATAGTGCCAACAACCTAGAAGGCACTGAGTACCCAAGGTCATTTGGGGAAACCTTACTCTCACTCTGCATAACCCTCCATGGCCATGCAGAGTGAGCATCTGCAATCCGATACTCCTATGGCCCTGCTCCCTGCTGAACATTCATACGTTGAGCGCGGCTGCCGTTGCGTTTGCGGGCTTTCTGCGCAGTACCCGTCAAAGCTTGCTCCTTTGCGCGCCTGAGCTCGTGAGGCAATCTCCATCCTCCCGGCTTCGGCTGCTCTTCGACACCGAAGAGAAGCTGATTCGACCGCTCGTAATCGACGAGAGCCTCAACAAAGCTTCGAGTGGAACGAAGCGAGTATTCGCTTACGAAAAATTTCAAAGAGCGGTGAGAATGCGCCATGGCACGACGTATGTCGCGATCTACAGGAACCATGTTGTCCCCGTTGTCGATAAACGACTGCCTAAAGCGCTCGGCCAACTCCTCGACTGTCGTGAGATCCTCCCACTCCATCAGTTCGATGACCCGATGAGCACGCGTTCTTTTACCTTCGCGTAAAACGATAAAGCGTGCGACGAAAGCGGTTCGTCGAGCGCGTAGGATAGCCTTCTCCATCTCTTGCAGATCGGAGTGCTTGGTTTCGATTATTTCAGTTTCCATGTCGATACAACCTGACTACTTCTTACTGAACAACTGAAGAACAACGATGTGAACTTCCTTGAACTAGTACTAGTTTCGACCCCTCCCCCGTAAACCTTAAACGATATCTCACACCGAAAGAGAAGCCTTTGAACATCAGTTACTTAGCTGTACCTACAAGCCTCACCACAGATCTCGGATAACGCGCGTGTATTCCGTGCACACAACCCTTAGACTCCGTGCAGCACTGCAAAAGTGACACTCGACGCAAATTTTGATGTAATCCCTAGATGACCGAAACGCCCAAATTCATCTCTCTTTTTTCGCGGAATCGGCTCGTTATTCTGATCGATGACGCAGGTGGTAGTTCGAGGGCAGCGCTGGTCGCACCAGCGTTGAACGCTCAGAGTAGCGAGGTGAATCGAGTTCTACAGCTTTCAGGCGGCCTCACCTTCGTGGCGTTGTCACCCGAGAGAGCATCCGCTCTCCTCCTGCACAGCATGATCCGACCTAGCGTGGGCGAGAAACTCTCGTCCACCTCTGCGCTCATGCCACAGTACACCTCGGTCGAAGCTCGTGAGGGAATTACCACAGGTATCAGCGCCGCTGACCGTGCGACCACCATCGCCATCCTCGGAGCCGAACATCCCCAACCTCGCGCATTAGTGAAACCAGGGCACATCTTTCCTGTCGAAACCCGGGAAGGAGGCGTGCTCGTTAAGTTGGCGATCCCGGAGGGGGCTGTCGACCTCGCCCGCCTGGCCGGATTTACCGATGCCGCCCTCTTCGTCGATCTCCTCGACGAAGAAGGAGACTTGATGGACGCAGTGCAAGCTCGTGCCTTCGGAGAGGCACACAAGATTGCAGTCACGTCGTTGACCGAGCTTATTACTCACCGCTTGGAAAGGGAGCCCCTGGTCACGCGGGTCGCTGAGGCGCGCCTTCCCACCACCCTTGCTGGTGAGGTTAAAGCTATCGTGTATCGCTCTCGCATACACGATGTCGAGCATATAGCGCTGGTCAAAGGAGAGGTCCGGGGAGACGATCCGGTGCTCGTGCGTGTGCAAGCCGAAAGCACTGTCACCGATGTCTTTGGAGGAACCACTCCGAGCTCGAGACTCCATCTACAAAATGCGCTGCGGGCGATCGGAGATCGCGATAAAGGGGTGTTCCTGTACTTGAGGCGCCCTTTCATCGACGACAAGAGCCACAACGTACAATCCTTAGATGTATCTGACATCGCTCAGGCGAACGCTCCTGCGATGATGCGTGAGTACGGCGTTGGAGCGCAGATATTGCGCGATCTGGGGATTACCAAGATCGAGCTGCTCACTACCACACCGCGAGCACTCGCGGGCCTGTCGAGCTTTGGAATTCAAGTTACATCACAGCATTCAATCCCTAATTTATCTACATCTACAGAGCACGTCGTATGAGTGATATTTCGTTCGCGGATGTCGTCCACCAGTCGATCTCCTTTTCGACCACAGATCCAGCTGAAAAACTCGTTTTGGACCTCATCGACAGTCGTTGGTTTCAACGGCTCAGGGACATCAGCCAGACCGCGAACACCCGTCTCGTGTACATGTTCTCCGAGCATTCGCGCTTTGGTCACTGCCTAGGGGTCGCATACCTCGCGAAACTGGCCCTGCGGAAGCTTGCGGATCGTCATCCTCGAGACGTCGAGCAGTGGAGGTCTGCTATTTTAGTAGCCGCACTCTTGCACGACATAGGACATCTTGCTCCGGGGTCTCACACTGCATTCAAGACCTGGTTTCCCGGACAACCTGACTGCCATGAGGCCCTCGCACACGTGGTCATCTCAGGAGATGACGAAATTCGTTCCTTGATGGACAGCTACTCGGCCGAGCTCAGACCGAAAGTGCTCGATATTCTCAATGAATCGGAGAACGTCCCCGCTTGGACGTGGCAGCTGCTTTCAGGAGGGGGATGGAACGTCGACCGAGGAAATTGGTCTGCCGTAGACAGTATCCTCGCAGGTGTCAGTTACGGCATGTACAACATCCCTGCCCTGGTCGACTCAATCCTCATCACCGAAGACAAACGGCTTGCTTTGATGGAAAACCGACTCGACGCCATGATGCATTTTATGGTGTCGCGGCATGCAATGTACCGGCAGATATATCAGCATCGAGTGCTCCTGGCTGCTGACATGCTCAACAAGGCCGTAGTGCAGCGGGCGCGCGACCTCGGTGACGCGCTTGAATTCGCAGACGACGTGATGAAAGCAGCTCTCTCGGCACCCGATGCCAACCAACTATCCCTGGATGTGATGTTCCAGATGCGCGAGTCGTGGTGGCGATACCACTTGATGCGTTGGGCCCGCGGTAGCGATTCGATACTACGAGATCTCAGCGAACGAATACTCTACCGCAGACTTTTCAAAACGATTCGAATCGACGATCAACACAAAAGGGATCTGTCGGACAAGTCAGTCGAAAAGTGCCTCGAGAAAATGGGCTTTGACCCTCGTTACTACCTCCACGAGATATCAACAGCCGACGTTCATGCGGGAGACACCAGACAGTCGATCATGGTACAGCTCGACACCGGTGCGATAAGCACCTTGAGCGAAACCGACCCACTTTTCCAGGCCATGGTTTCGGTCACCAAATTTTCAAAGCGTTCGTGGCTAGCTTTACCGAAAGAAGCGAAGAGTGAGCTGGGAAGGCCCAGATAAATACGGCGAGGCGAAACCCGCTCGTAGCGAGAAAATTGAGGGTGCCTCATTTCCCTACGTTTGGCTGCTAAGCGCACTGATCCTACTCACACCTCGGTCGTTGTCGTAGGTGACGGAGAATATCTCGATGGTGTAGGCTGAAGGCGTTTGAAATAACCCTTCGGGAGAAGACCATGGCAGAAACTCGTCCGCAGAACATCCTCGTAACGACCGACCTCTCTCCCGATTCCTCCAAAGCATATCCGTATGCCCGGGCGCTTGCCGAAGCATATGGAGCAAAGATAACGGTGCTGTGCTGCATAGACACATCGATTCAATTCGGCGTCGGCGGTGCCTTCGATATGCCGGTGACCTATGTTCCCGAAGCACTTACCGCAGTCAAGGAGAGGACCGTCAACGAACTCAAGACACACGTTGAAGAGCACTTCCCTTCTGCAAACGTAGAGCGACGCATCGAAGAAGCGCCACACCCCGTCCAGAGAACGATCGTCGATTTCATCAAAAACAATCCGGTCGACTTGCTCGTAATTGCATCGCATGGCCGTTCGGGGATCGCGCGGGCACTGCTCGGAAGTGTCGCCGAACAGGTGATTCGCAACTCTTCGAAGCCTGTTTTAGTGGTCCCGGTAGCTGCTAGCTAGGCACAACCTAGTCGTGACGAGAACGTGGGGATTGGGTAGCTCTGGCTATAAACTCTTTCCTGACATAACACCGGCTATTCCCGACTCAATTCCACGAAGAGACCATATCTTATTTGGCTCTTCGTGGAATCGAGTGGGTAGAATTGGCGTTTCCGGACGTGAACATGCGCGTGCACGTGAACGTGAACGTACCCGAAGAAGTGTGGTCACACGCCCTTAAGGCAAAGTTAAGAAAGCATGGCACCAATCCGTGTAAGCAAAAGCTTTCCGGCGCGATACTCGTCGGGGGAGAGGTGGCTAAGAGCATTGAACAAATCAAAGAGGGCACCACATTCCATGGCGGACCCTCGGGCTATTGAGAAATAGCGCCGTTTATCGGCTTGTTTGAGCTTGCCAGCACCTTCGGCGATGTTGAGCACAATCGAAAATGATGCGCGTTTAAACTGATCTTGGAGTTCTCGGTTTCCCCTGGGTAGCCGGTCTCTAATCTCAACAGTAGTGACGACGAACTCCAGAGCTATGCGGTAGACATCTAATTTTTCATAATCAAGCATCCTACTAGATATCGATCGCCGGGGCAGAAAGTTGCTAGATCGGGTACGTTCACGTTTACGAGCACGTTCACGCGGAAATACGTGATTTATCACTCAAAACAATGGGTTATGCCCCATCAGCAGTCATCGGCACCCACTCGATTCCACGAAGAGCCTCTTATTTTCAGTGGCTTACCCGGAATGCTTCTCGTGTGCGCTCTCTGTAGCTGCAACCTCATTCGAAGCCCATGCTATCGACACCCATCTTGTAGCCTTCCGATACGTCGGATTTTCCGATTACCTTGAGAGACAAGACGCTCCCAGTGGGAGCCAGTGATACTTCCCCGAGGTCGATGCGCGCTCTCTCTGGGCGGGCGGCGTACAAACTAAATTCACCCAAGCTCTTTCCATCCAAAGATATACGAACATCTCCGAAGTCGGGCGCCTTCGTGACATACAAAGAGAGCCTCTCATTTCGGATCGCATCACTTTGTACGACGAACTCGAGCTCGCCACCCGCATTCGTCGTTGGCACAAAGACCTGATCGTCCATCAACCAGGCCGCCCCGAAGCCATTCATCTTCTGCATCTGTAGACCGGTCGACGCACTGAACGACACATGGGCCGCGGTCAGGTTCACCTCCCCACGAACTCCCAGCACAGGAATAGGCTTGAACACACCCTTGCGGCTCAAAGCCTCGAGCGACATCTCTCGAGAACCAGCCTTGGCCGTCATCAAGCGATACACCCACCGATCGGCGTTCAGAGGAAAGCGCTCGAACTGCACGGGAATTCGCTTCTTTATGGTATTGAAAAAGGATTGGTAAGGAACACCAGTCGACGCTACGAAGAAAGGCTTGTCGAAGTAGTACGCCCGTTCCACGAGCGCAGATAAGCTATCCGAACTCAACCCCCATCCGGAAAACCCCCACGAATTTACGAGCAGGAACGAGATATCTCGGCGCTTTCCGAGATAGCGCTGAAAATAGTCCGCCAGTGGATAATAGGAGCGAGAATCATCATCGAGAAAAAGGGAATTCGGCGGTAGCTTATCGAAAAGCAGATTGGCGAACACCTCCACCTCTCGGTAGTTCCCCTTGTTCGGATTCGCCACGTATTCGGCCTGATTGTAAAGATGCGCAGAATAGCCTCCTGCATAGCGTGCTCGCCACACACTGAGAGGATCTGTGGCTCGGTTTACTACCTCGCCATACACCGCAGGGCCCACCAGAAGTGTGAGACAAGACCAGACCACCACCACCGCGGTACCACGCCCCTTCCCCATCAGCGCGACAAGGGAGCTCAATCCCAATCCGGCGAAATAATGAAGCCCGACGAAGCCGGCTAAGAGAAACGCAAACCTATCCCAGGTAGCATATCCGGCGAAAACACCGATTGTGAGCACTATGTGCGTAACCATCCCGAGAAACGGCGCCGTCACGCCAAATCGCTTCACGTACCAGAGCATACCGAGGATTGCCCCGATGACCATGATACCGAGCGGAGATTGCCACCACATCAGGTAGGCAACCTCATACACAGCTCGTCCTATCGTCTCTGAGAAAAAGGTATCCTTGAACTTACCGAAGAAAGCCCCCTCGAGCGCCCCACGTAACCCGAGAGGCGAAGCGGTCTCTCGCAGCACCAGATACAACCATGGAAGGAGTCCAATACACGCACAGCCCGCGCACAGAGCTAGCGCCTTGATGCGATCCGCCGCTCGGTAGAGAGCCGCAAACCCTACCACTGCGACTCCTACACACAAAAAAGCGTTCTGCACATGATTGAATATTCCAAGTGCCGCGACTACGCATGCTGCATACAGATGCCTCCGATCGGACGAGAGCTGAAAGAGCGTCAAGAGGAGATAACAACCAGCGATGAGCGCGGCCGACACTGCGTAGTTCTCCACGATAGTGCTGTGCCACCACAAGGAATGCGAGACCGCCGCAACTGCTGCAGCCACAAAGGCTACCAGCCGCGACACCCCCTGGACTCGAAAGCACGCGAAAAGCAGTGTGACAGTAGCAGCCCCGAACACCACTGACATTAGATTCGCTCGGAAGGCTATCGAGCCGAACGGTAGTAGTGTGAAGAGGTATCCAAGGCCCACGCTCAAGGGGTGATTGTTCACATGAGAGTGCAGATGGGCACGCATCATGGCATCGATGATCAGAGCGGTGTCTCCAAATCCGATGGTGGGACACATGGTGAGAAAATAGAATCCCAGCGCCGCGAAAAAAACCACGGTAGTCTCTACGAATAGCCCCCTCCGTAGTGGGCTTGTTCGTGTGGTCACATCATCCATAGCTATCTCCTCTGAACCGAAATAGTCTAGATCGTAAAGGGTACCTCCGGTAGCCTCCGCGCATCGGTTTCACTCGCACCTGGCGTGTGATAGCTTACTGGCGATTGCCATGAAGTCTAACCGCAACTCTCATAACACCCTGTATACCTTCTCGTGGGGGTTGGCCGTATACACGGTTATAATAGTCTTATGGGGAGCCTGGGTCCGTATATCAGGATCGGGAGATGGCTGTGGCGACCATTGGCCTCTTTGTAACGGCCAGGTAGTGCCCAATTCGGCTCCGACGAAAACCTGGATCGAGTTCTCACACAGGCTGTCCACCGGCCTCTACGGAATCCTCGTCCTTATCCAGGTAGCACTAGCGCGACGTCGGTTTGCCTCGAGTCACCCTGCGCGAACGTGGAGCGTTCTTACCCTGCTATTCACCATAACTGAGGCTCTGATAGGTAGACAGTTGGTCACGATGGGGCTGGTGAACGAAAGCGTGAACCTCGCACGCGTAGTGGTGATGCCGTTACACCTCGTCAATACCGCGCTTCTTCTCGGCTCCACAGTTATGACGGCGGAATCGATCAAATTCGGGGATCTTCCGCGCGTTGCACTGTCGTCCTCCGTCCGCCGACTGCTCGGTATTCTGGTAGGAGTATGTTTCATCCTTCTTACCACCGGTGCCGTCGCGGCACTCGGGACTCACCTGGCCCCCTCACACTCCCTCCTCGCTGGACTGACCAAGGATCTCTCTACCGACTCGCATGTGGCAGTTCGCTTGCGGGTTCTGCACCCCCTGTTGGCACTACTCGGACCTCTCGCGCTCTGGGTAGTCCTCGAAAAGCTCAGACAGAACGCCCCCTCGTCCTATTCGAGCACGTTGTTTGGACGCTTGAATACCGTCTTGTTCCTCGCCGTTCTTGTTGGTGTCTCTACGCTGCTCAGTTTGGCTCCAACGTGGCTTAAAATGGTGCACCTACTCATGGCCAACGTTCTCATCGGCATGACAACGCTCTGCATCTTTCACACCTTACGGCCCCGTCGAGACTAACCTCACTGTCGACAGAGCTGCCGACGTGCGGCACGCGGATAATCCGTGAGGATAAGGTCTACACCTGACTTCTCAAGTCGAGACCAGTGTTCGGCGGTATCCGCTGCGGCATCAAGCGTCTTTACCATGACGAGCACCCCTTGCTTTCGGAGCTTGCCCAGCAACCGATCGCTCAATATTTTCTCGTCAACCTGAACAGCCCAAGATAATATATTAAGGAGCCTTGCGAGGTCACTTGCTTCGTGTGCACGTGCCATGATGTGAATGCTCGCCGTAACATCGCGCACGAGCTCGCATTCTACGAGCGGGTCACAGAAAAGAACGACGCGTTCGGAGAGCCGGCGCTTCTGAATAGCCGAGACAACCTGCTCGATC
>JBIIOE010000016.1:0-44636 GCA_044337105.1 Bdellovibrionota bacterium
TTCGGCTCGCTTGTCCCTTGAGGTCGACCTGCAACACACTAGTACCCCGTTCGATTGAATCGAGCGCTTTGGAGAGGGGCAACAGGCACACGTGCTGACGTCCAGAAGCACATACCCCTTCGAGATCCGCTCCTACTACGGACGATAACGGCCGCCCTACTAGGTGCGCCGGGACCTCCCAGGGCGCACCATTGAGGCGTCTGTCGTGAAAGAGAAACGGCTTTCCGTCTGCACTCCAACGAACGTCTACTTCGAGAAACTGGAGACCATCTGTAGTTGCTGCTTCGAGCGCTGCGAGCGAGTTGTCAGGAGCACCTACTTCTCGACCCCCACCACGGTGTGCAATGACCTTGGCACACGTCTCCCCAGAGCCTTCTTCCTGTCCGATGTGAGCCGCCGAGCACCCAGTTAGTGCTATCGCGACGACCAACGGCGCCATGCATAACCAAGCGAGTCTCATGTCTCCGTTGTCCTCCGCGCGATCGACCCTTATCGTAGTCGCTCGGAAGCGATACGACCAGCCCAATCAACTCGGACGATCGTGCTACGAAAACCTACGAGCACTGGCTCTCGAATCGAGGAATCTCCTCCGACTTGGTCTTATTCTCCTTGTGGAGCTTCTGCGCATTCGCCAAAAGCCGCTTGTCGTCACGCTCCAAGCTACCACGACGCGCCTTTTTCAGGGCATTTGCTCCGCGTGTGCTGAGCACAAGGTGCTCGGCAGACCGCTGCACCACCGCATCGATATTGTCCTGCTGGTCGACCTGTGCACAACCGATCCCCTCGCAGAGTACGATCGTCGACGAGAACTTCGTCCAGACTCCCTCCCACTGCGCTCTATAGAGGAGCGCAGATTGACGCTTGAGAGAATCCGCAAGTGCGAGGAGCGCTTTGTCTTTCGGCGCATTACGTTTGATTCGCCGCACAAACTGCTTCACGTTCGCATCTTGCTTGAGTGCGTTGGTGTCCAGAGCGGTCAGGATTTCACCAATAGGTATCTCTTCGCATACCGGGCCGGAACACGGCTTGTAGCTCTGCGACACTTCCACTACCGCATTTCCTAACAACCATGCCAAGGAGGTATTCGCCGGGAAAACCGCCGAGAACACGTTGTTGAACTGTCCCGGGTTGAAGGTTTTCGGTTGCCCTCTGTCGACAGGCGACGGAAAGAACCCGTTGAAGGAGCCTACCGCTATGTCGATCGGTGTGCTGCCCGTGTTTCTGTAGCCGAAACGCGCCGTGTAGCTGCCATCCTGATTCTTGTCCACGCACTCGGCGATCGGCGTGAGCGCGAGCGAAACCTGACCAGGGGTCGGTGACGCCGTCGGCCGCGGGGTTGGGGTTTTGATGCCTATCGGCGTTGGAGTTCTGGTGGGTACCGGCGTTGGTGGCTTGGTAACCACCGGCGTAGGCGTCGAAGTTGGAAACTTTGTCGGCGTACAGACCGGCGTCGGTGTTGGCTGCGGGCACGAATCAAACGCAAGTGGCGCTACACCAGTCTGAGCCGCAGGCAAAAGCCCGCCGCTAACAAACGGGTTCGGAGATGTCGCTCTGACGTAGATGTTGCGATCCATCACGGTTACCCACGTCGGAAGCTTGAATGACAGATCCATACAGGTCGGAAGACCGCATATTCCAGAGGTTGGGGCAGCGAGATAGAATTGCGCTTGGGCTACCACTGGCCCTGATTCGCTATCAATCCTCGCAGTGACTGAGTGCAGGCCCTCTGTGTAGTCACACACCTTCACCTTCAGGGTGTCGCACCCTATCTGCTCGACCTTTCCAGAGAGGTACGGCCAATCATTGCTGCAACACGAGGAGCAGAACGGTATCCCAACGCGAAGCTGCGCTTCGCTCGAGTCTGCTAGGCCCCCCACGAGTACGACAGCGACCACCATACACAGGCGTTTAAGTTGCCCACACATCGAATAAATTGTACTCACAGGAACTCCGTCACCAGCTCTTAAGCGTGATTGCTCCGCGGTGTCATTGCACCGCGCTTTTTCGCCATGCACTCGTTATGCACGACTTCTAAAACCAGGTGCTTCTATGAGAAATAAGGAAGCTTGCACGAACCTGCACCAGGTAAAAACCGAGCCGGAATGTAGCAAAGAACAGGGCGCTACTGAACAAAATGGCCCATTTTTTTGAGGTTTTGAGCCCATCCGCACACACCCGAGAGTCGGCAAAGTACCGTCCTGTCTGAATCGGATCGGATCGGACTTAAAGCCGAGTGACCAGATTCCCCGGCAGAGGAGCATTTTTCGGCAGCCTGTTTAAAAACCAAACGCAGTCACCAAGCTTTCCACAACCGGGGCTCCTGCTCTCGCATCGAAGCTTCAGTACGTGCGGCAAAGGGCGCAAACGGGGGTTGTATCCAGCGCTTTCCCCATGGCAAGACAGCTGTCATATCTTCTGGTATAACTCGCTGAAATTTTTTGAGAGTTGCTGACCTCCGGCCATGAACAAACCCTCCCCTTCCACGACCTTCTCCTCGATCCTCGTCCTGTCGCGCGCCACCTGGCACGCGACCGCAGGCGATAGGGTACGGTTCTTCGGCTTCATCTTCCTCTCGCTCTTCGCCTACTCAGTTGAACTCTTGATCCCCTGGGCGATCGGCTGGACCCTTGGCGTATTCGTGAAAGGCGGTATCACCCCCGAAGCGTTCCAGGAGGCCCTCAAAGGGATCGGCGCATATGTAGTCCTGCGAATGGTGTTCGCCACCTCGCACCATGTGGCGCGGTATCTACAGGGTACCGCCGCTTATTCGGCACGTTTCAGGAAACTCGAGGAGGTGTTCGGAGCGCTTCTCAGCTTCCCCTTGAAATGGCACGTACATCACCACTCCGGTGAGAACTTAAGTCGACTGCACCGTTCAGTAGGTGCCATAGAGCAGGTCATCAATAACTACATCTGGCAGATCATCGATGGTATCGTGAAGTTCCTCTTCGCTACCATTGCGATCTTTGCGCTTGACTTCGAAGTCGCGCTCACGGTCCTGCTGATGGGCTTCGTCACTGTCATGGTGATGATTCTCTTCAACGCGCGCCTCACCAAGAACATTCGCAAGAACAACCGATTCTACGATAGACTCAACCGCACCTGTGTCGATTACCTCTCGAACATCATCACCGTTAAGACCTTACGCTTGGAACAACCAGCGAACGACTACCTGACGCAACAGCGCTCTGAAGGGTTCCGTCTGTGTCGAAAGATCTGGAAGTACCAAGAACTCAAGTGGGGAACTATCGCTGTTGGATATAGCTTGGTGATGGGTGCATCGCTCTACATTTATTTCCAAAACCACACATCACTCGGACAAGCGTTCGAAGTGGCGCAGGTCTACGTGCTGCTCAATTATCTCGACCGAATCTTTGGAGCGATCTCCTCCTTCACCGGGTACTATGGAGCTGTTATCGAATCCTCGATTGCGTATGACGATGCGTCATCGTTTCTCACGGAGTCCGCGGAGCTACGCGCTCCTACTCGAACGAGCCGGATCCCTCGAGGATGGGACACGCTCGAATTAAAAGATGTCGAATTTTCATACGGTGGCGAGGTTGCCAATCTGCGCTCGGTCGACGTAGAGATTCGTCGAGGAGAGAAGATCGCTCTGGTGGGCCCGAGCGGCGGCGGTAAGTCTACGCTGCTCAAGGTCCTCGCCGGGATGCTCGCGGTGCAAAAGGGCTTCGCGCGGGATGTTCAAGGTGAGAAATTCAGCCTCGACGACGTTGCCGGCATAAGCATTCTTGTCCCTCAAGAACCCGAGATCTTCTCCGAGACGGTCCGCTACAATTTGAGTTTTGGGCAGGACTTTACGGGGGACCAGCTCCAAAAAGCGATCGAGATCTGCCGTATCGATCACCTTCTAGAAAAGCTCAATAATGGTTGGGACAGCAATCTCGAAGAGGCCGGATTGAACATCTCGGTCGGCGAACGTCAACGCTTGGCGTTGGCACGCGGAATCCTGCGAGTACCGGGCAAAGACATCCTGCTTCTCGACGAGCCTACCTCCAGCCTCGATCCTCTTACCGAAAAACAGATCTTCGCCGGAATTTTGCACACATTCTCGGAACTCACCGTCATAACTGCGTGCCATCGTCTGGCGCTCGTCCCGATGTTCGATCGAATAATATACATCAAGGACGGACGTGTTGAAGAGGTCGGTTCGTTCCCCGAGCTCCGCGCTGCGGGCAGAGCGTTTTCTGCCGCATGGGCGGACTATGAGCGTACTGTGGTGAGTGGAGACTCGACTGTGTAGCGTATGACTCAAATAGATCGGAACGTCATCAGGCGATTCATTACTCTCGCCGCTCCCTTCTTCAAGTCGGAGGCCAAATGGAAAGTCTGGGGCTTGGTTGCGCTCTTGCTCGGGCTCTCGCTCACTCTGAACAGTATCGGGGCTGGGATGAGTTACATCAGCCGCGACTTCATGACAGCGCTGAGCCTGAAGAACTCAGAACAGTTCTTCGAGAAGATGTGGGTCTACATCTTAGCTTTCATTCTGGCGATTCCCTTCGCCGTTTCTTACATGTACACCGAACAACGGCTGAGCCTGCTGTGGCGGCGCTGGCTCAGTCACTACATATTGGACCAGTACTTCTCTAACCGCGTCTATTATCACCTCAACCTGCGCGGGGAGATCGACAATCCGGACCAACGTATCGAGGAGGACGTACGATCGTTTTGTTCGCAAACGCTCATGTTCGCGCTGATCCTCTTCAATTCGTCGGTGCAGCTGTGCTTGTACATCTACGTCCTGTGGTCCATTTCGTGGATCTTGGTATTTGCCGCAGCCCTCTACGCGCTCGTGGGTTCTATCGTAACGTACTTCCTCGGTCGCCCGTTGGTCGGACTGAACTTCCTGCAGTTCAAAAAGGAAGCAGACTATCGTTACAAGCTCATCAATGTACGTGACAGCGCGGAATCGATCGCGTTCTACGGTCACGAGGGGCAGGAATTTACCCGCACTCGACAGCGACTCAAGGCGGCCTTGGACAACGCCTTGAAGGTAATCAATTGGAACCGTAATTTGAAATTTTTCACGGAGGGCTACAATTATCTGCTGCCTATCCTGCCGACAATCCTGGTAGCTCCTCTTTTTTTCAGCGGCGAAATAGAGCTTGGGGTCGTGTATCAAGCCGGCGGTGCTTTCGGTGTTGTTACAGCAGCGTTGTCGATCGTGGTGAACAAGTTCTTCGATCTGAGCGTATTTGCAGCCGTAACCAACCGTCTCGGCTCCTTCTGTGAAGCCATGGAACGCAGCAGCGAACCTCTGGCCAATGGAGAGCGGATTTCGGTAGTGAAAGGAGATCACCTTGAATCCAAGGGAGTGACGATCTGGACGCCACGCCGCGAGCAGGCTCTAATTCGCAACCTTACCTTTTCGTTTCACGGCAGGTCACTTTTGCTCTCAGGGCCCAGCGGGAGCGGCAAAAGCTCCATTTTGCGGGTCATCGCCGGACTCTGGAACACAGGATCGGGACAGATCGTTCGACCCGACCTCGACGATGCTCTTTTCATACCCCAGAGGCCGTACATGATTCTCGGCTCGCTCAGGTCTCAGCTTACGTACGGCGCAAAGCGCAGAGGTATCCTGGACCGCGAATTATTGGAAATCCTTGAAAAGGTGAAACTCACCGAGATGGCACAACGGGTCGGAGGATTAGACGCAGTGCTAGATTGGCCAAACATTCTCGGAACTGGCGAACAACAGCGGCTGGCCTTTGCGCGCATACTGATCATCAAGCCCAAGATCGTGTTCCTCGACGAAGCAACTACCGCTATCGATTCGTCGATAGAACGCGAACTGTACAGATTCCTCCCTACCGTTGTCGAACGCTATGTGAGCACGGGGAATGCTCAAGAACTCGAGGCGTATCACGAACACGTTCTCGACCTTACCGGAGACGGCACATGGCACTATCGATAAGGGTCATCTTCGTCATCGGCCTCCTCTGTGTGCCGTTCTCGCCGACCGCTGCGCAAGACAGGGTCAAAGAGGCGATCCTCGACGATTGTGAGAGCGCCAAGCGGGAGTTCGCACTCCTTGACGAAGTCTCGCGCACCCCTCTGTTCGAGTACCTGAGTCGCGTCGTGGCACTCAATGCGCAATCTCCTGACGTAGCGGAGGCGTTCGTAGTCCTACCGGGCGCCTCCAAAGGTGCCGACGCGATGTCCCCGGGGGCACCTAAGGGAACGGATCTATCGACTGGGGGCTTGTGGCAGGCGGTAGACGCGAAGCGAGAGCTTAAAGCGAAGCGCTGTGCACTGGAGATCCTCTCGCTCGCCGGCAAATCCGCTCTTGGGGCCCTTCCCTCGCTTGCTGCGGTGTATCACGCTCAAAGCTTGAGCGACGAAATCGCTGTGGCACTCGAGGAAACGATAGCGGATATCGCCGAGCAGGCACACAAGAGCGGCTTGAGTCCCTCCGACCAGGACCTTGACACAATCATACCGCATCTAGTGAGCGCTCGTCCTTTGGTAGCTCAAAACATCCTCACGGAGTATCTGGTAATCGCACTGCCTCGCATACTGCACTATTTCGCGACGTCTCCCGAGTCGTCCCAGGAGGTGCTGACGCATTTTCTGCAAATTGTAGATGCGGATGGTAGCCGGACCATGAGAACGTTCATCGAACGCGCACCTACTCTTCCCGTCCACGATGCGATACGTGTCGCCGCAAAACTCCCCTTTCCTACTCGAGACGCACTAGCGACCCTGACAAAGGACCTTGCAACACTAGCGGTGGGAGTAGACAGCTCGGATATCTTTGCCCCCTTGCTCGGCCGGGCGTGCACAGTACTCGGAAAACTGAGTTCAGAGGTAGCTCAAATCATAGCGCCGTCATCAAGCTTGATACACAGTGAAAGGCTCAACCTTGATTCACTACGATGTCTCGTCGCGTCGACGCAGGCCTTCGCTCGCGCGGTGCCGGCCCTGATATTCTCCGCCGAACCCGCCAAGGTCGAGCGGGGTCTGGCGCTCTTGCCGAGCGCACTTTCTCACCTCGATCAGGAAACACGAAACTCGACGTTCTCTCACCTTCGCGGACTATCAGTCCGTCCCGGTCCTTATCAGAGTCACTCCCTCCGGTTATTGGCCTTGTTCCACGAGCGCAAGACCGAGGCGATTGCTGCATACGTGCAGCTCGTGTCGGGAACGCCATCTTCTTCACTTGCTCCCCCCCTGCTGCGCCGAGAGATCTTCGCAATCTTGAGCGAGATGGATCTCCCCAAGGACAATACGAAGCTTGCTGTTGCAACACGTAGCGCCCTTCTCGACGATCCCGAAAATACCGCGGCCCTAGAGGCAGCAGAGAAAATTCAAATTTCGTCAGCGGAACTAATACCTCTTGTGTCGAAGGACCACATGCAGCGCTCGCGCGCTATTGTGCGGCTGCTTGCGGCGCGTAAAGTAGCAGACAAGCGCTTGCTATCCCCCTTGGTGGAGCTTCTGCGCATACCCGATCTGTACGAAGAACTTCGTCCGCTCCTCCTGTCCTACAAAGCAGCAGTGGCTCCCGCGGTACGTAAACTTCTCCCCAAACTCACCGGTGAGGCTCGGCTCTCGACGCTCAGCTTACTGGAAGCCAGCGGTGCCATCTCCAAACAGGAGCTGGCAGATCTCGCTACTCTTCTCGTGTCCGACAGCTGCTCCTCCTTTGACCGACTTCCTCAAACGGTGGTGACACTCCTCTCACGCACCGACATTCAGAATAGCCATCGCTCGGCGCTGGAAAGCAAAGTGCGTCACTGTGCTCTACAAATTTCGGCAAGCTCGTTCGAGGTACTGCTGAACAACGCTCCTGCGCTCGCGATTCCCGACCGAGACACCTTGCAGCAACAGATGGAGGCAGGACTCTTAGCCCAAGAAACGATCTCAAAGCTGTTAGAGCACATAGAGATGCGCAACGTAACCGCCGAGATACGCTCGATTCTACTTGAATGGGCAGTATCCAAAGGAGACGACTCTATGCGAGAGCGCGCGTTACGAGCGGTGCAAGGCTCGGACTCTCCAGCGCTACTCTCTCTCGTTCGAGCATTGGCATCTGATTCGCCGCCTGAGAGCGCAGTGGGCACCGCCGCTCGAACCGCTCTGGCACGTATCGATGACACCGAATACGATTGGAAGGATTTCTTGCGGTCAACTATCGAACGAGCAGGGAACGGCGACGATGTCGCGAACTCCTTGCGAGTGATATCGAGCATGCCAGCGCAGCTCGTACTTTCGGAGGTCGGCCCGGCACTCGACAGTAGCTCGGCGAGTAAGGTTGCAGGGGCGTGTCAGGTGGGGGCTGCGCTCGGGCAGCAGGCGATCCCGATCGTCTCCAAAATTTGGCACCTCCGAGAGAAGCGCACTCCCTCGATTCGCTATGCCGCGGTCCTGGCATTGCTCCAAATCAACCCCTTGACCCCTGACCTTCAAGACCATCTCCGGCTCATCCTCGTGAACAGATACTTCGATCATGCTCTCTCTAGGTCCATCCAGTGGCGCCAGACCGTAGCGGTTGTGGATCTGCAAAAGGAGCCTTTTGGCACCCTCAGAACGGTACACCTGGAGCGTCTTCTTGCGCTCCCCTCGACCACCACTCCTGCCCTCAAACCTCAATAAGTATCCGGCAAAACACCAATTTCTACTTGAACCCTTGACGCGCAGCGAGAGACTACAATGTCGTCCCTTGCCTACTCGCTCTCCGGAGGCTTCTGGTGATCGTAATTAGAGCTACTCCCGCGGATCACCTATTTGCAGAAGGTGAATTGATCTTTCTATTCTTACCATCTCTATTTGGTTCAGGTGTGGCATACGATGCCGCGATTATGCCGAGCGACCTGGTAAAGAAGGGATGGAACGCTCATACGCGAATTCCCAAGCTGGATGTGAATCGGGTAATGGGTAAATATTTCCGAACACCTATGGATAACTTAGAGCCCCCGGCAGACGTTAGGAAAGTGCACGAATCGAAACTTACCTGCTATCAGCGTGCGCAATAACTCTTGGTTTTCCTGGTGCCTTGTCTTTATATGCTTTCTGAAACTCTTCACAGGACTCCCGAGTGAAGCACATGTATCACCGTCTCTCGCCGAGCATTAAAACGGCATGTATGGCACCCTCGCACCAATCGTTTCACGGGGTCTGGCCGAGAATTTGAAGCACTACGTCCGAAGTTGTAATGTCACATTCGAGCTGCCAGAGTTAATAACCTTAGCGACTTCAACCGTGTTTCGTGGATGACAATCATGACTCAAATTATAGTACAAGGAATAGAAGACAGAGTTGAGGATTCGTCACGCATTTGGGACAAATGTGCTGCTGTCGATAGACAGATGTTTGGCGGAGATTCCGTATTCACACCCCAGGAAAGAGAGGCTCACGTTACTCGGGAAAGGAATGATTCCGCTTTCCCCCCCCTATGTCGATAGAACTAGTCCTTGTCTTACCTTCATGTCACTAAGTTGTATAGTTGCTCGAATCGCGGTCAGCGAACTAGAAACTAGCACGGTCTCAGCTCTCGTAGTGGCCGAACTTGAGGGCGTACAAGGGGTAGAAACAGTATCGATCTTCCAGTACCGGGATGGCCATGCAATTGAAATTCCTTTCTCTGGATACCAGGGTGGTCGTGGACAAACGCAGATAGAAGACTTACTGCAGCCCCTCATCACCAAGCTTCAGAGCTAATAGCCCAAGGCTAGGGACTGTAGGGCCCTTACAGATATCGAAACCAACTTCAGTGCATCCATCAAATCGCACATGGCCAAACAGGGGGCGAGGCTCTAACCTACCCCTCGCCCCCTATCTCTGGTACACCCCAACTGTCACTAACTCGATAGCCGAATGATTGTCGCCCATTCAATTGTGACCAAAGATGTTCGCAAACCACGGCCAAGTGACTGTTTGCGCCTTTGACAACTGCTTTACAAAGGTGCTTGCGCAGGAGTATCAGGTTGGGAACCCGATTCCGACAACACAGCGCCTGTGGCTATTAGTGTAGCCGTGCGATTGAAGTAGCGAGGATGGAGAAACCTCTCGCGAGCACATCCCGTATCACCAAGCCGCTACAGTATCAGCTTGTAAAAGACATTGTCTTCTGTCACTCCATCGTTCCACGTGTGCGCCTGGCGGTGCGTGTATTCAAATCCATGCTTCTGATTGGCAAATTTAGATGATTCATTTGAGGCTCGATGAGATACGACAACCTCTGCAAAACCCTGTGCCCTAGCCCAATCTAACCGAGCCTTATACAGCAGTTCGCTGCCACCTTTGCGTCGATACTCCTGCCGAATGTATGAGGCGATGAGGATAGCCTGAGTTGGTTTATCCCTACTGGTTATTATCCCCGTGAGACCAACAACGTCAGGGCCGTCCTTAAGTGCAAAATATGCGCTGCCTTCATTAACAAGTCTATCGAGCCACTCGCTGTTCGTCATTTGACTCTCTGTGTCAAACCTAGCACCGAAAACGTGGGGCTCTTTCTGAAGAGCTTCAAGGCGAATTGATTTGAAAATCTCTACGTCACTCACGGTGAGTTGCTGCGCGAAAAAAATCTCCTTGCGAGCTTGTGGTGCGGGCATAAATACACCTGAATAAATCGATAGGGAGGTTCAACTCTCGCAGAGTATCATACTTCTCACCGTGTAGAGGCCATTTTTCCAACGGAGAAGGCGTTCGGTCATCACCGTGACACATAGAGTGTCTCTCGCTAGCCCCGATTATGGTGCGCGACGACATGGGCCATCTTGAAGTTTTGTGCGATACTTCAGTCAGAATTCATCCGAAAGCGACCACTCGCGCCGTCGACCTCGCGTCTCCCGGAAAGACTCCTTCGAAAGACGGCCAAATTTTTTTCCCCTCGATAACAACAGCGCTCACTCGCGCTCGGCTATCGGCTTAATCGCTCGTACGCCGTTCATGCAAGCGATAATCAGCTGCTGCATCTTAGCTGCACCTGGACTCACACTTCCAAACTCTGCTTGTCCCCTTAAAATCCTGACGCAGAACCCGCGACTAGTAATATCGACCCTTGCCTCATCGCTTTCCGGAGGCTTCTGGTGGTCATAATTAGAGCTCCTATGGCGGGTCAACTTCCTGTAAAAGTGAATTGGTCTGACTGTCCTTTCGATTCGCTATGCCGCAGCCCTGGCATTACTCCAAATCAATTCCTTACCTGTGACCTTCAAGACCATCCCCGGCTCATCCTCGTCAACAGATACTTCCACCACGCCCTTTCTAGGGCCATCCAGTGACGCCAGCCCGTGACGGTTGTGGAACTACAAAAAGAGCCTTTTGGGACCCTCAGAAGGGGATACCTGGAGTGCGTCTTCATGCGCGCCCGTCGCCCACCACCCCTGCCCTTAAACCTCAATAATTATTTAACAAAAACACCAAGTTCTGGTGACGAAGAACACCCGCCTTGTGTATAATTCACGGGCGCCGCCGCACTCTGACGCCGCCTCGAATCATCGAGGGCTCAGCAGCGCGTAGCGTTTGACGTGTAGCACTAAAGGCTTGGCAGAGTGACGTACCCTTTCCTGATGATTTCCCAACGACTCCGCTCCACGATGCGTAACCTTACGCAGTCGGTCTTTTCCCCTTCCACCAAGAAGCTCCCAGAGGTTCCTTGGCGCGCCGAGGTGCTTTCGCGCGAAGCGCTCGGAGAGCTGGCACAGCGTCTTGCCGAGCAGCACTATGGGACATTCGGAGTTAGTCGAAGCTCCAACCTGCTATCGAATTACCGCAGCAATCGGGAGACACTGCGTCGAGTCTACCATCGCCTTGCGGAAGCAGCCCACAAAGGCGAGGCGCTGACAGCCGGAGCCGAGTGGCTTCTCGACAACTATCACGTGGTGGAACGCCATGCTGCCGCGATCAAAAAATATCTGCCCCCGGGATTCTATCGCACCCTTCCTCAGTTTCGAGAGGGCCCATTCGAGGGCTTTCCTCGGGTGTACCATCTTGCTTTGGAGTTCATTGTTCACACCGATGCGGCCGTAGAGCCGAGTTTGGCTGCCTTCTTCATCTCTGCCTATCAGCAAAAGCTCGAACTCTCATCAGGCGAGCTGTGGGCCTTCCCCATCATGCTGCGCTTTGCTCTATTCGAAAACCTCCGGCGACTAACACGCGAGGCGGAAAAGGAGCTACTCGCTCGCAGGGACGTGTTCTCCCTAGTGGACGAGGTTTTGGGCGACGAGTCTCGCACGGGCACCGAGATCATGGTCGAGCTGGCGCATCGCGTCAGCGAACGCGACAGCTTTTTGCCACATGGGGCGCTGGAACTCCTGAAACGACTCCGAGGCCGGGGACGCAAAGCGTTCATGGCGCTCCAGTTTTTGGAAGAAGCGTTACGCGAGCGCGGGCTCGATCCCGAAGACCTGCTGCGCGCCGAGGACCATGCGCAAGCGGCTCGGCAGATCTCCGTAGGGAACACGCTGACCTCCCTCAAAGCCATCGACCAAATGAACTGGCGTGAATGGTTCGAGGACGTCAGCTTGGCCGAACGTATCCTTCGCCGAGATCCCGCAAACCTGTACGCACGGTGTGATTTTCCCACACGTGACAGCATGCGCCACGAGATCGAGAAGCTCTCGAAGGGTCTGAAAAAGACAGATTCCCAGATCGCGGCTGCTGTAGTGACCTGCGCGTCGAATTACTCGACTTCTGACGCTGCAGACGAGAATCAAGCTATAGTCCAAAAGCATGTGGGCTATTTTCTGATCGGCAAAGGAAGAGCGTTTCTCGAGACAGACATCGGCTATACGCCTCCTCCACTCACTCGCATCGCCCGACTCCTCGGCAAACATGCGGTAGCTTCCTACTTGGGAGCGATCGCTGCGATCTCGGCCATGTTAGTAGTGTACGTCTACTTTCTTGCAGAGTGGTCCCATGCAAGCGCGGCCTTGATCGTGTGCACTCTTCTTCTCACCGCGCTACCTGTATCCGAGCTCGCTTCGAGCATAGTACAGTATCTGATCACTCGCTGGATACCTGCCCGTCCACTTCCAAAGCTTTCGCACGAGGGGGCGGTAGATCCCGAGAACAAAACCCTCGTTGCTGTTCACACTATTTTCAGCAGTACTACCTCGATACAACGCGCCATCGACGGTCTCGAGGTACGTTTTCTGAGTAATGACGACCCTGCGTTCACCTACGCCCTGATGGCTGATCTCCCCGATGCGCGTTCCGAACACAGCCCGGGAGACGCTCAAATCGTGCAAGCAGCCAAAGAGGGGATCGAGGCTCTTAATGCGCTTCACTGCGCAGATGGACCGAAGCGTTTCGCAGTCTTCTTCCGTAAACGCATGTGGAACCCTGGCGAAGGGGTCTGGATGGCGTGGGAACGCAAGCGCGGCAAGATCGAGGAGCTCAATCGATACCTACTCGGGCACGGAGAGACCTCTCTTGAAATGGCCGCCGGAGATCCAGAGCATCTCAAGGGCATTCGGTACGTGATCACTCTCGATAGTGATTCGCAGCTATCTCGTGATGTAGCTCAGAAACTGGTTGCCACGATCTCCCACCCAATGAACCGTGCGGTTGTGGATCCGGAGACTCGTTGCGTCGTGGACGGGTACGCACTTATCCAACCTCGCGTAACCATATCTCTCACTTCCGCTACAAGCTCGTGGTTCTCCCAACTCTTTTCTGGCCAGGCGGGACTCGACCCTTACACGAACGTGGTCTCCGACGTCTACCAGGATGTCTTTGCCGAGGGCTCGTTCGTCGGAAAGGGAATCTACGATCTGAGGACCTTCGCTGAGGTCCTGGAGGACCGGGTTCCGGACAACACCCTACTGAGTCATGACCTCTTCGAAGGGTCATTTGCACGAGTGGGTCTCGCGTCAGATATCGAGCTCTACGATGATTTCCCCTCCCGATACATGGCGTACTCCAAACGCCTGCACCGCTGGGTGCGAGGAGACTGGCAGCTTTTACCCTGGTTGAAGCGGCGCGTTCCAACCGCTAAAGGTCAGGACCGCAATCCTCTCTCTGCACTCGCTTTGTGGAAGATGCTGGATAATCTTCGCAGAAGCCTGTTACCTCCGGCATGCTTTCTCTCGCTCGTGGCAGGATGGTTTTTTCTACCAGGCGGCCCACTGGCTTGGACGGCGATCGTTCTTCTGGTGATCGCATTTCCGGTCTTCACCGGTTTAGCCAATGCGTTTGCCTTGCCGAGCATCGGCATTTCAATCGGCGGATTCCTCGGTGACATCGGTCGGGATCTGTGGCGACACTCCATGCGCGCGGCGTGCGCAGTGTGCTTCCTTCCACATCAGGCGGCTCTCATGACGCACGCGATAAGCGTGACGTTATTCCGATTGGTGTTCAGCCGACGACACCTTCTCGAGTGGGAGCCGGCTGAACGGTCAGAGCGACGTGGGCGCAACGAACAGCGTGAATACTTGCGACTGTTTCTGCCTTCGATGGGCCTCGCTGTCGTTGCCGCAGTTCATGCTGGATACCATGATCACAGCACCTTTGCTTTTTCTGTACCGCTACTACTCGCGTGGCTGACCTCCCCGTGGCTGGCACGTTTGACCTCACAACCGCTGGAAGCGGTAGTACCAAACATTACCTCCTCGCAGGAGCGATACCTGCGTGGTGTCGCGCTCGACACTTGGCACTTTTTCGATGACTTCATCAGAGAGGAATATCATTTTCTTATGCCGGACAACCTTCAGGTCCACCCGAAGGACGTCATAGCGGAGCGAACATCGCCCACGAACATCTCTCTGTCGATGTTGAGCATCGTCTCGGCGTACGACCTCGGCTTTCTCCCATTCAATGAAGTACTCCGGCGCAACTCGAAAATTGTCCGCACGCTCTCGGCGATGGAAAAGTACCGCGGTCACCTGTTCAATTGGTACAACATCAGAACACTAGAGCCCTTGCATCCTCGTTATATATCGACCGTAGACAGTGGGAACTTGCTGGGACACTTCTTCACATTCCTCACTATCCTTGAGCGAGCTCCTCACACTCAGC
Organism: Bdellovibrionota bacterium; assembly: GCA_044337105.1. GTDB lineage: Bacteria > Bdellovibrionota_C > UBA2361 > UBA2361 > OMII01 > OMII01. The sequence continues at coordinate 14,980 of JBIIOE010000016.1, forward strand.
TTCTTGCGCGCTCTCACCTGACCACCTTGCTGGACGAGCTCGAAACCACGCCCTCCACCCTGAAAGGAGCGGAGGAATCCGATTCTCTGGCTTCGGAACTGGAGAAGCTACGCGGCGTTCTCGTCAAGATTTCTTCGCCGACTGTGCTCGATTGGCTAGCATGCACCTCTGCATGCAAGGAGTTCCTCAACCGCTTTAGCGAGCTATCAACATACGATACCGAGGTTGCCTCACCGTCACTACGCAGACTTCGCAGACTGATACTCGAGCTCGCGAAGTTCGATGACCTTCTCGCGTGGATTACGCCACTTCGAGCGATTTCGACTCTCGATGAGTCTCAGAGCACCTCCGGCACAACGTTGTCGTATCGCGAGAGCTTCTCTCGTCTCGCGACGCTTCCTCTGACGATCGCCTCCCTCACCAGCTGCACAGCCGAGTTGTTGCACTCCTCGAACATGGAGAGTGGCGGTATTCTCAATTCGGGGCTCGAGAACACATTCAAGGAGCTGAACGAGAAACTTACCCGGGCACACGACCAGCTCTCCCAGCTAACCGGCGACGTTGAGACGATGACAGCTCAATGTCTCTCGATGATCAAGGAGATGGACTTCTCATTCTTGTACGATGGCGAAAGAGCACTTTTCACCATCGGCTTCAACACCGAGCACGCCCGGCGAGATGGCAGCTTCTACGATCTATTGGCATCGGAGGCCCGTCTACTAAGCTTCCTCGCAGTCGCGCGGGGCGAAGTGCCACAGAAGCACTGGTTCTCTTTGGGACGCTCAATCACTAGCACTCCGGGAGGCAAGGCACTCATTTCGTGGAGCGGTACGATGTTCGAGTACCTCATGCCGTTCATCGTAATGAGAGATTTCCCGACAACCCTTCTCGGACGAACCGGTAGAGCCGTCGTGCAGACGCAGATAGCGTACGGCAAGCGCCAATCGACCCCGTGGGGAATCTCCGAATCGGCGTACAGCGGAGTGGACTTCGAGAAAACCTACCAGTATCGGGCGTTCGGTGTTCCGGGACTCGGCCTCAAGCGCGGGCTTTCGGAAGATCTGGTTATCTCCCCCTACTCTACGTGCTTAGCGTTACCCTTCCTATCCGAGATTGAAGCCGGGATAGTCAACCTCAGATACCTCGAACGCGAAGGGGCTCGCGGGCGCTACGGCTTCTTCGAGGCCGTTGATTACACACCGACCCGACATCTTCGCACTGACGGCAAGCACATCGTACAGTCGTTCTTCGCTCATCACCAAGGGATGTCTCTGGTTGCCATCACCAATCTCTTGAGGGGCGACATCATGTGCGAGCGTTTTCACAGTCAGCCGATCGTCAAATCGGCAGAGCTGCTACTCCACGAACGCTTCCCCGAGCGCATTGCGACTATCGTCCCTCACGAACCCGAGATGGCTGTCGTGCGGCGAGATGTCGAGGAGGCCGAGGAAGCAGGTCTCGAAGTGGTCACATCACCTCATACAAAAGCGCCACGGGTCAGGCTTTTATCTAACGGTCGCTACTCGGTGATGGTGGACTCCTCCGGCGGTGGATTCAGCGTATTCGATCGCTCCATAATGCTCACGCGTTGGCGCGAAGATCCGACCACGACGAATACAGGCTCGTTCTTCTATGTGCGAGACCGACACCAGGGGAAAATATGGTCGGCTGCATATCAACCGAGCTGCACGGATCCGGACTCCTATGAGGCTATCTTCAGTCCTGGCCGAGCCGAGTTCAAGCGCTTCGACGATAGGATCTTCGTACACACGGAGATTACAGTCGCTCCTGAAGACGACGTCGAACTGCGTCGCATCACTGTGACAAACCTCGGGGACACCGAGCGCGAGCTGGAGATCTCGAGTTACATCGAGCCGACACTCAGTCCTCGGCGAGCTGACGCGGTTCATCCAGCGTTCAGCAAGCTCTTCATCAGACCGGAGAAACTCGTCGAACACGACGCCCTCCTGTTTTCGAGGCGTCCTCGAACAGAGGGCGAACAGGAGGTCTATTTCTTTCATCGAGTAACCCTCCGTACGAGCTATGCGCCGGTTCGATTCTGCACATCTCGTGCGGCATTTATTGGGCGTGGTCGCTCGCTTCAGGACCCCGCTGTGTTCTCCGCCGACTTCTCGGAGAACAATGCTGACAGCGGTATTGATCCTATCGCATCGCTCGGATGTACGGTTCGCTTGGAGCCGGGAGCGAGCGAAACGCTAGTGTTCGTCTCGGGAGCTTCTCGCAGCCGGAAAGAGGCCGTCGGATTGATTGAACGCTATCAGGAACTGATGCATGTCAGCCGAGCCTTCGAATTATCGTGGAGCCGCGCACAAGTCGAGCTGCGTAATCACGCGTACTCTGCGAGCCAAGCAGACCTGTTCCACCGTCTCGCCGGTTGTTTGGTATACAGCGAGGAGAGCGTACGAGCCACTCCAGACGTGCTGGCCGCCAATCGCCTCAGCCAATCGGGACTGTGGCGCTTCGGTATCTCAGGAGATCTGCCGATCGTCTTGACCAAAGTCAACGACGTGCGACAGGGTAAGGTCGTACAGGAACTCTTGCTGGCTCATCACTTCCTGCGAGAGCGTGGCATGGAGTTTGACCTGGTCATCCTGCACAAGAATCCCGGTACCTACATGCAACCACTCGCGGAAGACCTCGAGTACATCATACGCCTGAGTCCGGCCGGCCACCTCATCGATCGACCAGGTGGAGTATTCCTGCGCTCCACTCTGCAGATCTCGGATGCAGAGTCGTCGCTACTTGAAACTGTGGCACGGGTCGTTATAGATGCTGAGCTCGTCAGTCTGACCGAGCTACTTAAATCCTCGGCATTGGAGCAGGTCACGGCCCCTCCACTTCCTGCCATGCGCAAGAGAAGTTCGAGGCCAAGCAAAGCAGCGCAGCCGCTTCTCTTGTCGAACGGCCTCGGCGGATTTGCCACAGATGATCATCGCTACGTGATGCCACACGTCGGCACGAGCCGCCCACCGCTTCCGTGGTCGAACGTCATCGCGAATCCATCTTTCGGTTTTCTCGTCACGGAATCGGGTGGCGGCTACACCTGGTCTGTGAACAGTCGCGAGAATCGCATCACCTCGTGGAGCAACGACCCGGTGATGGACTCGCCCAGCGAAGCTATCTACCTACGGCGCGCGGATACCGGTGACTATTGGTCTCTCACGCCACTACCAGCGGGAGATGGATTGGACTACCACGTCGAGCACGGCTTTGGATTTTCCAGCTTCAGCACCAACAATCTGGGGATCGAATCGAAACTTCAGCTGTTCTGCTCCACTACGGAGTCCGTCAAGTGGTATGCAATCTCGCTCGCCAATACCGAGCAGACTGAGCAGAAACTCGAACTGTACCTGTACGCCGATCTTGTGCTCGGAGTTCTCCGTGAAGATGCGTACCGATTCACGACCACGAGCTTCGACCGAACTGCCCAGACGCTGTGCGCCGTGAACTATTACAACAACGAGTTCGCTGGTCGGGTAGTTTCGCTCGGCTCGAGCGAGCCAATCGTCAGTTACACGGCTTCTCGATTGGAGTTCTTGGGAAGAAACGGGAATCTGAAACGCCCTGCGGCCCTAGAGCGAGGCGCTCTGCAACCTTTCTTTGCGCCCAAGCCCAAGTCAATCAAGTTGTCCGCAACAACGGACCTTGGCATCGATCCGTGCGCCGTTCTCCAGGTTAGTGTCTCTCTTAAGCCGAAGGAGGAGAAGCTTCTGCACTTCTTCTTGGCAGACTCGCCCTCATTCGATGCGATGAGAAGAGACAGCGTACGTTACCGAAGCCATCAGACCCAACGCGCCGAGTTCACAACCGGCACTGCGTGGTGGGACGAGCTGCTCTCGTCGATCGAGATCGAGACTCCTAGCGATTCCTTCAACGTGATGATGAATGGATGGCTCCTGTATCAGACCGTCGCGTGTCGCTTGTTCGGCCGCTCGGGTTTCTACCAGAGTGGTGGCGCACTCGGCTTCCGAGATCAGCTCCAGGATTCCCTTGCACTTCTCACGATTCGCCCTGAAATGGTCAGATCGCAGATACTTCTTCATGCGGCTCACCAGTTCAAAGAGGGGGACGTACAACACTGGTGGCATCCTCCGACGGGCCGAGGTGTTCGTACTCGCATCACAGACGACCTGCTATGGCTTCCATATGCTGTCAGCCGCTATGTGGAAGCTACTGGCGATTACTCTATTCTTAACGAAAGAGTTCCGTTCCTCGACGGACCACAGTTGACTGAGCAGCAAATGGAGACGTACTTCGTACCGGAACGCGCGGCGGAAGATGGAACGATCCTCGACCACTGCATGCGCACATTCGCAATCACGGCGAAGACCGGGGAGCACGGCCTACCACTCATGGGCTCTGGCGATTGGAACGACGGCATGAACGAGGTAGGCCGACACGGTAAAGGTGAGAGCGTGTGGCTGGGCTGGTTCCAGATTCACGTCATACGTGGATTCATTCCCCTTCTCCAAGCTCGCGGTGAACTCGATGCCGCGGCTGCGTTGGAAACCCGCGCGACGGCACTCGTGCATGCGGTAGAGGCACATGGATGGGATGGAGCGTGGTACCGCCGTGCCTACTACGACGATGGAACGCCGATCGGGAGCAATTCGAGTGACGAGTGTCAGATCGATTCCCTATCGCAATCCTGGGCTGTAATCAGCTCAGCGGCGCAACCAGCTCGAGCAGCACAAGCGATGCAATCGGTACGCGAACGCTTGGTCGATACGGATCACCGCATCATCAAGCTTCTGACGCCACCGTTCGATCGCACCGAGAAGAATCCCGGATACATCAAGGGATATCCACCGGGAATACGAGAGAACGGAGGCCAGTACACGCATGCTGCGTCGTGGGTAATCATCGCGGCCGCGCTAATGGGACGCGGAACGGAGGCCGTGGAGCTGTTCGAATTGATCAATCCGATCAATGCATCTCTCGATGCCGAGCAGATTCAGATCTATCGCGGCGAACCGTACGTAACCTGCGGCGATGTCTATTCGGAAGGGAATCTCAGCGGTCGGGCCGGGTGGAGCTGGTATACCGGATCTGCCGGATGGCTCTATCAGGCAGGTCTCGAATACATAATCGGCCTGAAGGTTAAGGCAACGGGCTTCACGATTGAGCCAACCCTTCCCGCTCACTGGCCTCGAGTATCGGTCAAGTACAGAAGGGGTGAGCGAGAGTTCATCATTACCATAGATAATCAGGCAGGTGTGGAGCGAGGGGTCACTTCGGTGAGCGTGAACGGTCACGAGATCGCGGACAAACAGATCCCGTTCGAATCGCCGCAGTACGGGAGCACCATCACCGTGAAGATAATTTTGGGATAGCTCTCCGTTGCTACCGAAATGGATAGCGGTCCGAGTGATGAAATCGTCCTACTAACGAGGGCCGCATCAGACAGAACTCTCCAATATTTCTCACTATTGTATGAGGGTTTCGAGTCGCGTGCGCCTACCTTGAACAGAGGCCTCACTCGGCATAACCGCAAACTTGAGTACGACTCACCACGGGAGTACAATCGTCGTTCCAACAGCGACTAAAGCCCAAAGTATTACCTAGCTACAAAGGGCGCCCCCGTGTGAGGTAACGAGAAGTAAATGCTCTCTCCCGAGAATCATACGAACCCAGCGCCGACTTCAGCTTCGACCACAGAACCTCACCTTAACTTTCGGGAAAAATTGCTGTCTCATCTTCACGTTATAACTGGCGGAATGGCGAGAGAACTCGAGATTGAGCGGAAGCGCGAATGGTACCGAGAGCTCCAATCAAGAGACTTCCTCCGCACTTCAGTAATCAAAAACTTTCCTACCGTTTACATGGCAGCTGGTTGCGATATTGCCTTCCCTGTGGCACTTGGAGCAACAAACATTAGAATGGTCGATCCGGATTACAATCTCTTTCCTCAATTGCGTAGTGATATTGTCGAGAAATTTGGGACGGTACTTGGCATAGAGACCACCTGGATTGACCACACTACATTCCAGTTTGTTAATCCTGCTAGTAATGAATTGGTTCAGGTAAAACTAGACGGGGGCAAGGGGCCGACATCTTTTGATATACCCGTCCACTTCGGGATGTTAATGTTCTACAATCCCGCAGGTTTGACTGAAGAGCTCTTACGTCGTGTTGTGGTGGGTGGATATGTGCTGGGTAACTGTAGGTGGGGTTTTACAGATCCTTCATCCTCCTTTGAGGAAATTTTGCTGACTTGCGAGGAAACTAGGCCGATCGACATTCGCAAACAGTACCTTCATGAAGATTACATTTTTGCAAAAAAGGTGAGAATTTGAAATTAGTGCGCGCGTCGAACGACGCTGCCTCAGAGGAGTCGGCGATGTACGACGCGATTCTTTTTGATTTCGATGACACCCTCGTTGATACCAAGGCATCCAAGATCCTTGCAATTATCGACTACTGCTGCGCGGTACACGGCGTTGAGGTGTCTGCTCAGCAGATCTCTGCCTGCTGGGGAATCCCCTTCCGGCGCATGATGAGTGAATTGACCGGCTCTGCGGAGATTCATACAGAGCGGTATCTAGAGATATCCGAAGGGTATGCACTCGTGCCATTTCCGGAATCGCACGCAACTCTCTGTGCTCTCGCTCAACGTTTACCAATCGGCATTGTTACCTCTCTGGCGCGACCAGTTCTGTTGCACAGCCTAACTGCGCTCGGCTGGCATCAACAGTTGTTCTCGGTTCTTGTAGCAGAAGATGACGTTCTGGCTCATAAGCCGGATCTCCGGGTGTTTGAGCCAGCCCTACAGACACTTCGAATCACCGACGACCGACGGCACCGGGTCGTTTATCTTGGAGACTCTCTGTCGGATGGCAAGGCAGCCCTTGCCGCGGGACTGCACTTTGTAGGAATCGCGCGAGACACAGATGCCGAGCGTCTGTTCGACGCGGAGGGATGGCAGTATTGTTCATCCCTTGAGGAGATTACACGCTCAGTGATGCAGGGGCCTTCACTGAAATAGTCACGCCTGGCGCCCCTTCGTGGACTCCAACAGAGGGCCCCTCTAGCCCCACCCAGTACTTTCAAGGGGTTAGCTCGCATAGCACCATACAAGACGGACTACTCCCCCTTCAGAAACTACTCAAAAAGACACGATATAACCGCACATATTCGTACGATACGAACATATCACTACAGGAGCGGTCACTCTGGTAGGTGCGTGTTCGCCTCCTCTGCGCTGGCGGACGATCGAACAGACGGTCCAAGATGTTTTTTGAAAGTACATTCGATGAAAGAAGTGATTTCTCAATCTACTCAACCCGCCGCTGTTGATAGATCGCTGCAAGCCGAGAAAGCGAACACTAGCACCACTCTCGATCCACTCACCGTTCCCACATTCTACCAGCCCGAAGTACGCGGAATAGAACTTCGACAAGCAGATCAACGTCAGGAGCAACAGCTTTACGGACAGCTGGATGCTCAGGCTATTGCGCTCGTAATTATGGAAGTCACGAGGGATCCCCGCGACGAGGCCCAACGACGCCGACTCGAGGCCGTCCAGGCGGAGCTGCTCCTGAGCGAGCAAGAGAAGGAGAAAAGAAAGCGCGGCCGCTCCAGCTTCTTTGGAGAGGTGACTTTTCGAAACTTAGCCGCTCTCTTAGGGGCTGATGCTGCTGAATCGATCTCTCAGAAGCTCGAAAAGCTCAGTCATGGAAGCGGTGGCGGACTTCAATCGAATCCGAGCGCTGTAGCTCAAATCGCCAAGGAGATAGCAACAAGCCTACAGGGACACGACACCTTGCTCAGACTCGGCGTCTCACCTGCACAAGTCGAACGTGTGATTACCGAAACACTTCTCGCCCGCACTGGCCAGATTGCTACACAGAAACCCGAGGGCGGGGTCGTCAACGCAGAAGGTGCCAACCGAGAGTCTGCACCTCCCCAAGAGCGGCAAGCACCCGCGATTCAGACAAATTTAGACCACCCAGTCGATGCTATCCACGAGAGCCTGACACGGATGTCGCGACCGACATCTGACGGAATAGCGTCTCCGATCATGCTGGCAGAGATGGAGGAGGTAAGTCTTCACATCCTTCCTACGGCACATCAACATGGATTTGATGGTGATCACGCACAATTTGCCAAGACTCTCTATTTGCTGGCACACCAACTCGAAAGTGCCCGCATCCAGGACAGCACAGTAGCGCGGGAGATAGCGACAAGCATGTTCGTGCAACACTACGGAGCTGCCAGGGGCGAGCTCGTCGATGTTGCTCTCGATCTGACTACACGTGTACTCCACGCCAAGGCCCTGAGCAGCGGACAGACACCGCCCGAGGGCTTCGGTGAGTCCCTCGCTCGACAGGCAAAGGATACAGAGACTCAGCATCAGTCGCGTTCTGCTTACTTGCAGAGTGCCCAACGCGCGGACCTAAAGATGTCCCCAGAAGCCGCCCCTCGATTTGTTCTCGCCTCCTCAGAAGAGCTCGCACTGCAAATCAATCGACTGGGAACCCTCGCCGCTCGAGCTGCGATGCGCGGAGAGCCTGAAAGCGCAGCGAGCATCCGTCAAGAGGTGCACGATACTCTCCTCGATAACACTCACCTCTTAGATACAATGCCCGAAGCTGGTCGGCAGGCACTGTTAAAAACTGTCGTAGATGTAGAGGTCGCCGAGACGGAGCGCATCAAAGTCGCGCGTACTCATTTTGAAGGAAAACTACGCGCCGAGATCGAGAAGTTTGCGATTGCATCCGCACAAAACTTGACTACAGATACTGTGACAGAAGAGCCCATCCTGCGTGAATTTCGTGATATGGCATCCTCACAGTTGGCGCTAACGGAAACATATCTGGTGGGCCAGGAGCGAGACGCTCTTCTCCAACGGCTCGAGGTTCAACTGATAGAGCAGATCCGAGAAACGCGGGCTGCGGTTATCGACAAAGACCGCCAAATTATCGCTCAGCTAGGAGCTGATATCGAGGCTGAGCTAAAGAAGGCCCCTGAGATAGCTCTCGCACACGCCCTGGACGCGAACACCCCCCCCTCCCCTAGCTTTGACACAGCAATCGAGAAAGCCAGGCGCGATCTGCAAGCCAAGATGAAGGAACCTCAATTCGAGTTAGTAGAACGACGCAATCCTGGGGCCCGTGAGCAGCTCGAGCGGCGATTCAACGCCACAGCAGAAGAGGCCCGCCGCGTCATCGCCCCTATTGATCTCCACCAGATGCGACAGCTCCTGTCCAACCCGATTGAAGCGAGCAAGAACACGCCTCAGCTCATGTCGCTCCTACTGACGACTCCGGAGGGATTGCAAGCTTTGCGCTCTAAGCTCGAGTCGCTTCCAACCTCTGCCGAACGGTTGGCACTCGTGAAGGACCTCCAGAAACATCTCGGCGTCAACTCTTTCGCATCGATTATAGACCGCTACGATCAACGGTACGGCAGGCCTCTGGGTTTTGACCTGCTGTCACTTGGGAGTCACTCCTCCTCCGCTCAACAGAGCTTGGTAAAGGACTGCTTCAGCTCGACATCGACGCTCTTCACGACCGAGCAGAAGGAGCGTTTTCTGAACTTCGCTCGCCAGGATGCGGCCATGAGCCTCGCGGTGGTGTCGCGTGAGAGGAGACTCTTGCGCGATGCGATATCCTCAACAGAACGCACCCGAGCCGATCTTCAACTAAAGATCGCGCCTGAACTTTCGAAGCTGGGAATCACAGGATTAGCAGACCTATCTGCCTCCGAGATGCGGAAGCGAACGCTCGAGGAACTGACGAGTACGTTCCCAGGCCTGCAAGGAAAGTCCTGGCAGGAGGCTGTTGTTTCCCTGGAGCGACTGGGCGGCGCCAAGGATCTGCTCGAATTCAAAGAATACTTCGTCGAAGCAAAGACGCTCGATAGCTATAGTGCGAGATCAATCCCATTCGAAGAGGTAGAGCGTCAGCAGACCCTTCTTCGGGAGGTACTTCCCGTTGTCAGCGGTCAGATGCGGGCCTTGGGCAAGATTGAAGAGGATCTTGCTCGGCTACGAAGCCAGGAATCCGATGGAGTGCACGAAGAGCCACGACTTCTCGAAAAGCGCTACAAAGAGATCTATGGCGCCACCTTCGGAACGTTCCCGGATGCATCACTCGAAGACCTGCAGCAAGAATCTCTCCTGTATCTCGATGGACTTCATCGGAGAATTGAGACCGCTCAAGGAGACGAACGCGTCGCTTTGTGCGCCGAGAGAGATTCGATTGAGTGGCACTCGGTAGTATCGCGTATCGACCTTCACCTCAGCGCTTCGCAGCCACAACCGCAGCGTCCGCTTGAGCTACTCGCAGAGTTCGAGGTAGTGCACGGAGCGGGTTCGACACAGCGCTCAAAGGTCTTCAGAGAACTCGCCCATGACCTACGCGAGGCTATAACAAACGTCGAGACCTTCGCTGCACAACAAGAGCAGATCTCGAGGTTGGCGTCCGACAAAACACGCAGCGAACTTCCGAAGCTCGAACTGAGCCTGCAAGCAAAAGAGGAAGAAGTCAAAGCTGCAAAAGAGCATGCCGAATCATTCTGGTTTGCTACTACCGAGTACAAGGAGGCGCAAAGGGCGCTCGCAAATCATCAACGCGAGCTCAAGGATCTGCAGAGCACCCAGAAGAGATCTCAAGATCGGCTAAGCGCTCTTCAATCCCTCCCCGAGAAAGTTGGAGTCGAATCACGTAGGGCGCTCTTGGGGCAGCTACTACATGAACGAACCGATACCGGGGCTCCAACTTATCTTACTGCAGACACTTTCAAGGCGAACCTGTCAGCGCACGGACCTAGTGGATTATCCCCCGATGCCTTTGACGGACTCACGAAAGCCTTTGATAACTTTCAAGCCTCGTACTCTGCTGCAAGGAGATCCCTAACGGCACCTTCGACAGGCACCGTACTGACCGGCTTCGCCGCCGCTGTACAATCGCCGCTGCAAGAACGAGAGCTCGTGACCAAGCTGGAGGAAACGCTTCGTCATGACGAGGGAACAGCTCCATCGCAAGCGTCGCTACGAGCACTCCAAGAAAACGTCGATCACTCCTCCGATCTCGGACGACACATTCAGGTGGTCTTTGGCGCCACTACGGACTCTCAGCAGCGAATCGATCAGCTGTACGCCCGACTCCCTGCCGGTGACGTTGCCAGGATACGCACCTTTCTTGTAACCCACGATAGACCGGAGCTTTTGACGTCATCACTACCTGGAACACACGCTCAGGACGCCAAGGGCGTATGGAGCGCCCTGGTCGGACTGCGCGAAGAGCAGATAGTTCCCGTACTCAGCAATCTGACGGCCGAAAGACAGCTGCAAGAGATACAGGGACTCTCTGAAGACCTCCCGGAGAGCCTGCGAGCGTCCGTTATGACCGAGTACGAACACGTTACGGGTCGCTCGCTCGGAGCGAGCATCTTGGATCTCAGGCCGCGAGGGAACGCCGGTATCAACTTTGTGCTTAAAGCCGCAGATAATTCACTTGTTACGCAGGCTGACCTGCGCCCGTACTTCCCGGATGGAAAGGTGCCGGAATCGCTTCAGCAACGAAAGGCGGAATTACTCGAGCTCTTCAGGAGAGACGCCGGCCGCACAGCCTTCGACGAACAATCCGTTCGCGACCTAGCGCAGAACGAAGCCCATGAGCGAGCAGCGCTCCAGGTTGCCCTCTCGATGGCTGTACAGCAAGGCCGCACGCAGGACTCTGAGGAGATTCGTACGCAACTTGATCGTTTAGAGAAAGATTTCTCAAAGCGTAGCGAAGAGCTGATCGCTCAAGTCCCAACAGATTATGCGGCCCGAACGGATCTCCGAAACGTAGTGAAAGGCATTCGTTCCTTTCACACTCAGTCGAGTGTCATGGAGATCGCAGGACAGTACAGCCCGATTTCTCGCGCGGCACGTGATTTGGTCTCGCTGCTCGAGCATAGGCCGCCACAGCTTGATCAAGCGATGCTCAAGCTGCGCGAGGCGAATCACTCTGTAGCTGAAATGCACCTACTTCGCGCATTCTATGCGCACCACGCTCTAGCACCAAGGGTAACAGATGGCAGCGCAGCGCTGCGCGGGGATCTGAGGACCGACCTTGAAGCACTAGGGCAAAGCCAGGTCTACGATACCAAGCTTACCGGTCTACTGCTTGCCGGAGGTGTCGATGCGCTCAATGAGTACGATCTGGAGATGCTTTCGAAAGGTATTCGTACGGAGAATCCGCACTTGGCAACCCGTGCAATGGTGGCTTTGAGCGCCGCTCGCGGCACGGAGCAGGCAGCTAACATGCTCAACAGATTCCTCACCTCTCCCGAGATGAAGGAGCGTTGGTCGAGCATCAAGAATACTCCCAGCTTTGCTGGAGCAAAATCCTACTCAGAAGCGATCGCTCAGAACGACACTGCCAAGATGGCTGCGGTGGAGCTTCGGAATACATTCGACGGAGTCTCTATGGGCGATGTCGCTTTGGCGACAGCTGTCCTCAAGTACAACAACAATCCCAAGATTCGGAACGCAGCCCTCGTCACGGCGGCGTACTCCGAGATATACGGAACTAACCCTGTTGACGATCTCATTCGTCGGGCGCCGGTACTGGCGGATGCATGGAATGGCGTGTTCAGTTCCGACCCTGCACAGCGGGTAGCGGCATCAGTCGCGTTTGCCAAAGCGACTGTGCAAGAGAAAACGGTCGGTGCGGTCAAGAGCGTCCTCGATCTCGATCTAGTCAATCGTGGCCTGAGCCTCGTAGCCACGAAAGATGAGCGTGAGCAGGTACTCAAAGAGCTGAACGAGTGGGCGAAGGGGCTACCTCGTTCTGCTGCGCACACCAACGGCGAAGCTGGTCACTTCGTAGAATACATCAAGAGTCGCTCCACCGAGTTCGCTGAGGCGGATGCGGCGATCTTAGAGGCGATGTTCAAGGCACCTGACCAGCACGAAAACACCCCGCCTCTTCGTCATGACCAATTGGCTCACTATATTTCCGAGAGAGATACCCTCATATACCAGATGAGGGAGATAGAAGCGTTTCATGCTTACCGCTCACAGGTTCGCGAGCAAGCCACCAATTTTCACCTTACCATCTGTAACACACACAGTAGAGCCATTAAGGATTATGAGAATCGAACGGTAACGGCTGAACTTGCTCGGACCAAGGTCCTTGCGGACAACTTCATGCGCCAGAATCAATCTGGGCTGATAGAGAGCCAACTACATGGCCTCAGAGACATCCAGTGCATGCGCGAGACCATGCGACTGAGAGGAGTAGCACTCCTGCGCGATATCTCCACAGGCATGGATCGAGGATTATCCGCCGAGCTCAACAATCAGACCTTCTCGGACCTCAAAGAGCGCGACAAAAAGATCGAGTGGATCATCGCCCGCTCCGACGCAATGAATATATGGCATCGAGAGGCCAAGGCGGCTCAGGCCGAGTTGGCTACATGGGATAGGCGAATTGAGATCGCGCATGCGGCCGCCAAAGTGGTTGTGGTGGTAGGTCTCAGCTTCGTTCCTGGCGTTGGACCAGGAGGAGCATTCCTCGTTGCAACCACCTGGAACGTAGCCGACAAAGGCTTCAAGATGGCCTACAACGGCCTCTCCCCCCGGGAGGCGCTGCGGCAGTTCGCTATCGAACTTGTACTTGATGCAGCATTCGCGGGCATGTCGGCGTTTAAGGCGGTGAGAGTAGTCGCTCAGCCAGGCGCAGCGGCAGCGAAGGAGGGTGTCAAACAGGAGGGGAAAACAGTCTTTGTTCGCAGCCTTTTTAATGCTCCTGCAAAGTTCGAGGACGCCGCAGGCCGGCACACGCTCATTCATAAAATAGACATTTTCCGCGGTGCTGAAGGGAAATTGACTAACACTGCTTTCAAGATGGCGGAGCGGATCTTACAGAATCACAGGGTACTCGCCCCTACAGTTGTTGCCGAAATTCGCGGCTCTCTTTTGAATGGGGGGCGGCTACTAGCTTATGTGCCACTGCCATTCCTCACAAATTCCAGCGCCTTATCGAGGCCGGCTACACAACCCACTCGAAACACACCACCCAACGACGGCCCGGGAATGGCGGGGGGTACAGTAAAGCCTGTGGTAGTGCCTCCCAATGAACCACTGCAGACCGCAGCCACTCTACCATCCGAGAAGGAGCGACAGGAGCTAGCAGCTCTTGTTCAGAAACTGGGGGCGGCGTTCGAGAATCTCGTGCCGAGCATCCGGGACAGCGCGACGGAACGTTTGAAAGATGTCGAGAGGATGCTGGAAGATAAGGGATGGTCGCTCGCGGAGATAAGGCGCGCGATCGAATCGATACCTCTCCAGACGACTATACCCTCGTCCCCTGCAGAAGCAAAACCAGCCCCCGAAAAGAGCGACTTTGTTCGCTGGCTGGAGAGCGGTAATCTCTACGCCGGGATCTTCGATTTCCTCAATACCTACAACCCCTGGACAGACCTCCTCGCCGGACTTGGTCGGGTACAAGCATCTTCAATACCGCTCAATCCACCTCCCTATTTTCCTCCACCGTTGAAGCCTCCGCATGCACCAGAATCAAAGCGAACATCAGGAGACGAACCTCCAGATCATGGGCTTGCATACGGGACTCGATTGCGGCTCGACGATGGCGATGGAAACAGCTACACGAGATATCGCAACTCCTCCGATCAAGAGAACGTGGTACGCATGTACAAGCATGATCCACTGAGCACCATGCACGGTTTGCCCAATCAAACAGCACGCATGGCTGCAGAAGTTCTCGATGCTCGTGCGAAGACACAACTACTCCTCGCGGCTGAAGCATCGCAACTCGCGATGCAACAGGCACAGCAGTTGGCGCAAGGGTCAGTAGCAACAAACAACCTGCAGAGGGACCAGAGCCAGCAGGAGGCTCATAGACACCAACACGTCGAATCTCAGCAGCGCGCTGTCGCTCTCGAACAAGCACACAAAGCGATGGCACGCCTGGTCCTTACTGAGCAGTCGACGCTCTCTGCGACTCAAGAAGCACCAAGGATGGCAGATCTGACGGCCCGTCAGGCAGGTGATTCAAGTGCAGCCTCACCTTCAAAGGCTCAGGCGAACGCGACGCGGACAGGCCGGTCACCAAGTAGACGAGAAGAGGCCGAACTTACAGCTCTTGCCGCTCTACAAGGCGGTGAGGCCCATGCGCAACTGCAGCGCCCGCTAGCACGAATCAAACGTGGAAGTGACCCACTACAATCGAGCTCAGTTCAATCACAAGCGACTTCGCTAGATGCACACGCTAATACTACTCGCCTCAACCCTTCACTTCTCGCGCAAACATCGATCAGTGAACTACCGCGATTGAGGCATTCGAAGGAGCCCTCGCATAGCACTGAGGAGTCCGTAGCGGCACACGAGCGATCATCGCGGGATCCGGCTCAGGTCATTTCGCAGACCGAAGAACCACGAAGCATGCAGCAGCATTCTCAGATCCACGTCGAGGGTTCGGCACAAGCGAGGTCCTTCTCTAGTAGTGCCCCGGTCCTAGAGCTATCAGAGCAATCTACGTGGGGTATGCCGTCTACGGTCTCTCAGCCAGAGGCGCTGGTGAACGATGATGTCGACGCCGCCAACGACGGCGTTCGCGACAAAGCCGCGAGAAAGGCACGCAAAGACAAACTGCGTCGGGATGCGCTACTCCGCCAAGGCATCATCCAGCAACTCCTGACTCAAGACTTCGATACTTCGAAACGTGAGAAGCTTTTAGCGGTGCTGATCAAACTGGGGATCAGTGAGAAGGAGTACCGTGAGCTCGTCGCACGAGTCGGAGAGCAAGAGGCCCACAGGATGGCGGAGCGGTCGGAGCACGAACAGCGCTTCAAAGATGCTCAAAAGATCGCTGTTACCACCTCGGGAGAGCTGGTTGCGGAGTCTCTGATGGCAGCGCATTCCGCTCAAGAAGAGAAAGCTGAACAGCAATCTGTACGGGAAGAACCCAAGCAGACCGCTCTCTCACGTGCGGACTTGTACCGCTCTTTGCAGCGTGGCAAGGGCACTAGTGATATGTAGGGAAGCGATGCAGGTCTTTGGACCGTGACTTCTTTGCTCTCGCTGGCCTCACCGATCTCTTTGTGCACATTCTGAATATACCTCATCGATAGGCCCGGAAAATCAAACAATAGGTGATCGAGCTACCGCCCCCTATATCCAGGCCACAGATCTCGATCCCTCTTGAGAGAAGAGCATCTTTGTCCGATAACGGTTATCGATATGTCTTTTTTGCTCGAGATCCAGCTATCTCCGATAACACTCTTAGCCATGTTCTTGGTACCGTTCTCGTATTACGGGTACCACGCAAGGTTCTGGTACGAGGCACAGCGCCTGAAAGCGTTCGATTTCGCCCTTGAGGCGCTCTCGTTAGTGTTGGCACTCCTCGTAGGAATGCGCCTCTATTACGTCTTTACCGATGGAGAGCGGGTCGACACGCTGCAACTGCAGTTCTGTATCCTGCACCTTTGCCCGCTGGCGCTTGCCTTCTTAGCAGTATCTTCGGGCCGCAAGGGGGGGTACAGAGCGCCTAAGGTAGCAGGGCCGACGGCCCATGCTTCCTCAACCGAACAAGAGAGCGGATTTAATCCAAAAGCCCGTAACGAAGATATCGAGGCGGTGGCATGGGATGACTTGATTATCGGAGATGCAACGAAGCAAGAGCTCGACTCGATCATCAACCTCTTGAAGCATCCCGGGAATGCAGAGCAATACGGAATAGCCCTTCCGAAGGGCATCCTCTTCAATGGGCCTCCAGGCACCGGCAAGACCACGATCGCTCGCGCAGTAGCTACCCGAGCGGGACTTAACTTTTTCGTGGTACGTGCCAACGAAATAGTGTCAAAATGGGTTGGAGAGTCGGAGAAAAATCTCACAAAGCTGTTCGAGGCTGCGGCTCAAAGCGCGCCATCGGTCATCTTCATCGACGAGATCGACTCACTAGGCAAGAAACGCTCGGATTCGAACTCGTCCCACGGAGACAGCCTCCTCAATCATCTCCTGCAGCTCATCGATGGTGTCTTGAAGACAGAAGGGATCTACGTAATAGCTGCCACCAACAGAGCGGAATTGGTCGATGAGGCCTTGCGCAGAGCAGGTCGTCTTAACCGCACAGTCGAGATCCCCCTCCCTGACTACGATTCTCGGCGCAGACTGTTTCGAGTGTATTCACGAAAACTGAAGCTAGCAGCAGACATCGATCTCGATGTGCTCGCGAAGGTCACGGAGGGCAACTCAGGCGCGGATATAAAGGCGATGTGCAACCAAGCCGGACTCCTCGCCTATCAACGTGAGCAGGCACTCCCAGAACTCGAGCGGACACATCTCGTAACCTCAGCAGATGTGGAGTCGGCTCTGAGCATGTTCGAGGTGGATGACCAAACCGCCCTTGCAGTGGAAACTTCCAAGTCGGGGACACCGCAACCTGTAAACGCACTGGTAGAGAAGCTGTCGTGGGAAGACCTCGTCATCGAAGACGATCTCAAGCGAGAGCTACAAAGCGTGGTCGAGCTACTCAAGAGCCCCGACACAGCGCGGCGCTACGGGATCTCAGTACCCCGTGGCATCCTCCTCAACGGACCACCGGGGACCGGAAAAACTACGCTAGCAAAGGTCATTGCAAACGAGGCGAATCTAGCGTTCTTCGTGCTGCAAGCTGATGACATCATATCAAAGTGGGTCGGAGAATCCGAGAAGAACCTCACGCGGTTGTTCGCTACCGCAGTCAAGAACGCTCCCTCAGTCATCTTCATAGACGAAGTAGACTCCATTGCGAAAAATCGCGCCGAGGGAAATGCACAACACGCAGACAACCTCCTCAACCACCTCATGCAACTGATCGACGGTATCGTCTCCCGCGAAGGAGTGTACATCATCGGAGCCACGAATCGCGCAGACCTCGTCGATCCAGCTTTGAAGCGCGCAGGCCGCTTGAACAAGGTGATCGAAGTACCTCTGCCGAATCTAGCGGCACGATCAGCGTTGTTTTCCATGTATCTCAAGAAGCTTCCGCTGTCGGGGACGGTCAATGTTCAAGGTTTGG
The DNA here is from genome assembly GCA_044337105.1 of Bdellovibrionota bacterium. GTDB lineage: Bacteria > Bdellovibrionota_C > UBA2361 > UBA2361 > OMII01 > OMII01. The sequence goes on from JBIIOE010000016.1 coordinate 33,015, forward strand.
CCCAGGCGACGGCAGGCAAATGCGCGGCGGACATTCGCGAGATATGTAATCAGGCCGGCCTCAATGCCTTCAAGCGAGAATCCGCGCGCGGTAGCCGTGACTACCAGATAGCACCTGTGGATCTCGACAAAGCTCTGGAAGAGTGGATGAGACCAGCTCAGCGGTCCTAGCGCTTGAGTAAATCATCCTGAATCGCTTTGATTTTGTCTCGTAGCTCAGCGGCTTTTTCGTACTCCCTACGCGCTGCGGCATCAAACATCTCCTTCTTGAGCGACTCCACCAATCGCTGCTGCTCCTTCGGATCGTGCGGCACCTCAATCCCGTACTGCGGCGCTGACTCCTCCAGCAACGCATCCTCCGCCGCATTTCCGAGTGCTACCTGCTCAGAACGCGTCGCGGTCCTCGGAACGATTCCGTGCTTCGCATTAAACTCAGCCTGAATGGCCCTACGTCGATCCGTCTCTGCTATCGCCTCCTTCATAGAGCGCGTCATTACATCCGCATACAGGATGACACGGCCGTTGAGATTACGCGCCGCTCTACCCATAATCTGTATCAACGACTTCGAAGAACGCAGGAACCCCTCTTTGTCGGCATCCAGAATAGCAACCAAGCTTACCTCAACCAGGTCCAACCCCTCGCGCAAGAGGTTGATACCGATCAGTACGTCGAACTCGCCCTTCCTTAATCCTCTGAGAATCTCCACTCGCTCGATCGTTGTTATATCCGAGTGTAAGTACCTTGCCTTGATACCGATCTCACGCAGGTATGCCGAGAGGTCTTCGGCCATTTTCTTTGTGAGCGTAATGGCCAATATTCGCTCTCCTGCCTCAATCGTCTTGCGAATCTCGGTCAGAAGATCGTCGACCTGATGAGTAGCCGGTCGGATCGTGACCTGCGGATCCAAGAGACCTGTAGGTCTATTCACCTGCTCAACGACCACACCTTGACTCTTCTCAAGCTCGAAATCTGCCGGGGTCGCCGATACGAATATGGTCTGCCCTACCCGCCCCCAAAACTCGTCGAGATTGAGAGGGCGGTTATCTAGCGCCGACGGCAACCTGAACCCGAAGTCCACGAGAGTTTGTTTTCTCGCGCGATCTCCTCGATACATGCCACCCAACTGCGGCACCGTCACGTGACACTCGTCAATCACGAGCAGGAAGTCATCCGGGAAATAGTCAAGCAGAGTCGTTGGCGGCTCTCCCACTTCGCGCCCCGCCAAATGACGGCTGTAGTTTTCGATACCCGGACAAAAACCTATTTCGTCCAGCAGTTCGAGATCATAGAGCGTTCGCTGTTCCAAACGCTGCGCTTCAAGCGGCTTCCCTTCCCTAATAAGCTCCTTTATTCGCGGCTCCAACTCTTTACGAATGGAGATCAGAGCTTTATCGATAGCCTCGCGACCCGTCACGAAATGGCTCACCGGATACACAGCACTCGACGAGACTTTACGAATAGTGGCTCCAGTGAGGGGATCAATCTCTCGAATCTCCTCGATCTCATCGCCGAAAAAGAGCAGCCGTGTGGCAGCGGCATCCTGATCCGACGGAAAGATGTCGATATTCTCCCCGCGCACTCGAAAGGTTCCACGTGTGAATTCGATATCTGTGCGCTTGTACTGCATATACACGAGCTGTCGGATTACATCTTCTCGAACGACGCGGTCACCTCGTTCGACATACAGCATCATCTTGAAGTAGTCTTCCGGCGCTCCGAGGCCGTATATGCAGCTCACACTCGCTACGACGATTGCATCTCGTGCCTCCAAGAGCGCTTTTGTCGCTGCATGGCGCATCTTGTCGATCTCGTCGTTAATGGCGGAATCTTTCTCGATGTAGGTGTCGGTCGAGGGGATATACGCCTCGGGTTGATAGTAGTCGTAATAGCTCACGAAGTAGCTGACACGATTCTCGGGGAAGAACTCTCGAAACTCTCCATACAACTGCGCCGCCAAGGTTTTGTTGGGTGCGATAACGAGCGTGGGGCGATTCTGCTTCGCTATGACATTTGCGATGGTGTACGTCTTACCGGAACCCGTGACTCCGAGCAGGGTCTGGTATGGCACTTCTTTGCGGAGATTCTCGTCCAGGCTAGCGATCGCATGAGGCTGATCCCCCGCAGGAGCGAACTTCGTCGAAAGCTTAAATGGCTCTGAAACAGGATTCGGTCGAGCTGATGATGGCCTACGGCTCACTGAGACAAACGGTTCTTCGCCGCACTGATACGCTCCTTGGCAAGCTCTATTGCGACCTCTTCGGTGAACTTACCGCGGAGCTTCGATTCATCCAAAACTCGAGCGGTCGTTGCGTAAATCGCCTCGACCTTCTCTTTGATCCACTCCTTGTTCGGACCACCCTCAGCGAGCTCCGCACCTACGCAGATCACACCACCTGAGTTAATCGCGAAGTCAGGACAGTATAGAATACCCTTGGATTCGAGAATTGAGTAGACCGAGGGGTCGGAAAGTTGATTATTAGCCGCACCCGCTATTACACGGCAGTTCAGGCGAGCAAGCGTTGTCGGATTAACCGTCTGACCGATAGCACACGGCGCAAATATGTCGCACGGCTCATCGTAGAGCGCCTCTGGGGCAACAACTCGCGCCCCAAAGCGTCGCACGGCATCCTCGATAGCGGCCTTGTTTGTATCGCTCACCACAACTACGGCCCCCTCGGCGGTCAACAACTCGAGGATGTGCATGCCCACATGCCCAACACCTTGCAGCGCTACTTTCTTGCCCTTCAAGCTCGGGGAATCAGTAAACACACGCTCGCTCGCGGCACGCATCGCCAAGAAGACTCCACGAGCTGTCCACGGCGAGGGGTCCCCCGCTCCCCCGTTAAGGGGATCAGTACCAACCACGAATCGCGACTTGGGGCGTATCGCCATCATGTCATCTACGCACGTGCCCATATCTTCGGCCGTTACGTATCTACCCATCAGAAAATTGAGGCACTCACCAAACTTCTGAAAGAGCTCCTTTCGCCCCTCCTTCATCGCTGGATCGGCTATGATACAGGATTTACCACCTCCGAGAGGGAGCCCGGCTAACGAGCTCTTGTACGTCATCCCTTCCGAGAGTCGCATGACATCTTCGAGGGCCTGCTGCTCGTCCTCGTACATACGAACCCGACAACCACCGAGCGCAGGGCCTAAGGTCGTATCGTGAATACTGACGATCGCCTTTAAGCCGACCTCAGGATAGTAAAAATAGGAGACCTGCTCATGACCACGCTTCGCACATTCGGCAAGAACTGTAGCTGACATACACTCTGTCCATAAAAGCCCCTCGTCTGCCGATACTCTTCCGTCGAGCTGCAGAGTCGGAGGCACAATCGTGTACCGATGAAGGAAGTGGTACTATTTGTGAGGGGCAATCGTAGCCTTGGGGGCGGCGTCAGAGATACCAGCGTAGGTACGAGTCTTACGCTCGCAACCGGAAAGCAAACCGGCTACACAAACTGCTACAACCACTGCACTTACAAGAGTTCTGAATAAGTTCATAGCTACCTATACCACCTAATGGCGGACACCTTTGGAATGCCCTGGAGAGGACTTGAACCTCCACACCCTTACGGACACATGACCCTGAATCATGCCTGTCTACCAATTCCAGCACCAGGGCAAATTAGTGCCTAAGTTGAGCGTTTTAACACACCAAAGGTACAATGGAAACCCGGCTCACACCGTCGCGCGTTACTCGTCCTTCAACCGAAAACAATCCCCTGAGCCAAAGGCATCGAATCGCTGAAATTGATGTTACAGGTCTGCCTCCGCATGTACTGCTTCCAGGAATCAGAGCCAGCCTCCCGCCCTCCTCCGGTATCCTTTTCGCCACCAAAGGCCCCGCCGATCTCGGCCCCCGAGGTCCCCATGTTGACGTTGGCGATACCGCAATCACTTCCTCGGGCTGACAGGAAGCGCTCCACCGCTTGAAAATCACGGGTAAAGATCGCCGAACTGAGCCCCTGCGGAACACCGTTATTAAGCTCAATCGCCTCGTCGAGCCCCTTAACCGGAACAACATACAGAATTGGCGCGAAGGTCTCCTCGTGTAGAATCTGCATCCCTCTATTGGCCTTCACAATCGTCGGCTCTACATAAAGAGATGACGGCATCCCGGAGATAACATGCCCCCCAAAGACAACCTCTCCCCCCTCGTCTTTGATCCTAGCCAGAGCCGCCCGGTACCCATCAACCGCCCTTTGATTAATCAAGGGCCCCATCAAAGTACCCTGCTCGAGCGGATCGCCGACCCGTACCTGTTGATAAGCGGCCTTGAGCTTCTCCAAAAGGGTCGAGTACACACTCTCCTCGACCAACACGCGACGGATGCTCGTGCACCGTTGCCCGGCAGTACCGACCGCTCCGAACAAAAGACCCGGAACAACGAGCTGCATATCCGCATCGGCCAACACCGTCACCGCATTGTTGCCACCCAATTCGAGAATACTGCGCCCCAGCCGTTGTCCAACGGCCTGAGCAACGGAGCGTCCCATAGCGCAGGAGCCGGTAGCAGACACACACGGAATCCGTCTATCTGCGGCCATCCGCTTGCCGAGTTCAGGTCCATCTCCGATCACAAGCGAGAAGACCCCTTCAAACCCAACCGAGCGCGCGACCTCTCGGCAGATATTGTTGATTGCCAAAGCAGTAAGCGGCGCCGCATCAGAAGGCTTCCACACAACCACATCACCGCACACCGCCGCGATCATCGAGTTCCATGCCCATACAGCCGCAGGGAAGTTAAAGGCCGTAATCACGCCAACTACACCAAGGGGATGCCACTGCTCGTACATCCGATGGTCTCTGCGCTCAGATTGCATGACCTTGCCGTACAGCTGCCTCGAGAGCCCGACTGCGAAGTCGGCTATGTCGATCGCCTCCTGGATCTCCCCTTCACCCTCCGCGACTATCTTGCCAACCTCGGCCGAAACCACCCGTCCAAGCTGCGCCTTGGAATCGCGAAGCGCCCCGGCGACCTTGCGCACCATATCTCCGCGTTCCGGAGCCGGCACCTTGCGCCACTCCGCAAAAACCTCGACCGCATCCTGAACAACACGATCATAGGCGGCCGCATCGGCACACACGATGCGACCAAGCTCTTGATTGTTGATGGGGGACCGGGAGATCAGCTCCTTCTCGGCAACCGATGCCACCGCACCTTTGCCAAAGGCGCCGGGAGAAACTGCTTGAAGACCAAGCGATGAGACTATTTCGCGCATAAGCCCCCTTTAGGATAACCAACGTGTTCTTATTGTAACCCAGATTGGACCCTAGAGGGCACCGAGAAAAACGCCGCCAAAGATTAGGGGAGGCGAAGGAGGAAAATGGAGCGGGAGACGAGACTCGAACCCGCGACCCTCAGCTTGGAAGGCTGATGCTCTAGCCAACTGAGCTACTCCCGCTCAATTAAGCTCTCTACATAAGAGAACTCAATTCATCAGGAGAAGCCAGCGAAACCCTAGAGCCGCGCGAGTTCGGGGATTCAACACTAAATTGAGGAAAAAGGCAATGCAAGGAAGCGCGGGCATTGTCATTGAGCAGCGAGGATAATGACCTTGCTTACCCCCGTTTCAATCGAAGCGCACCCCTAACCTTCTTGTCAAACGACGTGCCTTTTAATAAGGCTCATCGCGTTTTAGAGTGGGTGATAGCGAGCTTGGAGACAGCGTAAGCCCTTGTTTGACCTATAAATCGCGCCTTTCCACGTGAACGTGCTCGTGCACGTAAACGTGAACGTACCCGAAAAAGCAACTTTTTCCGCTCCCGCCCGAAATAGAGCAGTATGCTCGACTATGAAAAACTAGACGTCTACCGAACAGCGCTCGAGTTCGTCATCACTACGATTGAGATTCGTGATCGTCTTCCTAGAGGAAACGGGGAACTCGTGGACCAGTTCAAGCGCGCATCTTTCTCGATAGTGCTCAACATTGCCGAAGGTGCCGGTAAGCTAAAACAGGCAGATAAGCAGCGATATTTCTCAATAGCACGAGGATCAGTCATGGAGTGTGGAGCCCTCTTTGATCTGCTGAACGCTCTCAGCCATGTTTCCCCGGAAGAGTATCAAGCCGGGAAGCTTTTGCTGACAAGGATCGGAGCCATGCCTTCCAAGCTATGCCTTCAGCCAGTGTGACTCCTCCTCCGGGTACGTCCACGTTTACGTGCACGAGCACGTTCACGTCGGGATAATACCGAGCCCTACCCACTCGATTCCGCGATGACCCCAAATAAAAGTGGTCGCAGGTATAAGTGGCTGTAAAGAGGAAGGTCTCAGAGATCGAAGCAGGTCAGGCTATTCTATAGCACAGATGAATAGCAGAGGTGGGCTATGCGCATGTACAGTCTGAAATCGTTAAGAGAGAGGCGAGTAGGGTGCGTCGAGAGGAAGCAGGCGATGGATTCCGGTTTTCGAGTACGCGACGTTGAAGTTTGGGGGCTATTCCCTCGAGTTTTCAGCGAGCCACAGCCGGATGGCGAGTAAAGACGCAGCCCCGCAATATCTTCAGGAATACAAAAGCGCTGTGCTGCCAATGCAAGTAGACCTAGGGAAGCGCGGCAAAACCTACCCCATAGTCTCACTTTTGAAATAAGCACGTGAACGTGCTCGTGCTCGTAAACGTGAACGTACCCGAAAAACTTGAGGTTTTTGTTTCGGGTACGTTTACGTTCACGTTCACGAGCACGTTCAAGTGCGAGGAAACATAGGTTTTGCCCTGCTTCCCTAGGCGATGTTTCGTATAGGTACTCCTCGACGGTTCTTTTATTTCAGCTGACGGGGAGGGGAGAGCCAGTGGATTGAGCATGAGTTAGTGAACTCATGCTCGAACAGCCTCGACTGGAAGGACGTCTTCGTTCTCCAGAAATTGGTGCCGCGCGCGGCGCTTCATGAGCGCTACTGTGTCGTGATAACCGACCTCCATTAACGCGTTGAGATATTCGGGATCGAGCGCTACGTAGGACATTACTTCGTAGGCAAGCTCCTCTCCGAGCTTGGCTTTGACAAGTGTGAATAGAGGCCACAAGGCACCGCAGGCATCGGTAAACCTTTTGCGAGAACCTCCAACCGCTTGCTTGAGAAGTGGTCCTAAGGCTTTCTGGTTCCGAATCGTCAACGTCTGCGGGGGTCTGAGGCAAAATGTATCTTCGCCCGCAGGCACTTCCCAGCTCGGACGGGTATCATGGGGCTCCCCATATCGATCGAACCACCATGTGCGCCCTGAGATATCAACGATGATGATGCGATGCGCCCCAAGTCGCACTGCTGGGTCGACCGGAACATTTTGCGATATTCCACCGTCAACGAGGCGCACTCTTCCTGCGTCAGTATCGAGTTCCACCGGTGGAAGAATAGAGGGTAGGGCAGCCGAGGCGAATCCGTGCTTCGCCGTGAGTTCGTTCACGTAGCACATCTCAAAGCTCGCACCCTTGAGCTCTTCCTCATTCAGCTGGTGGTGAGAACTGAGGAAGAGGAGGGGCTTGCGCTGCACCCCTTCGATAGTGGTCATAACTCCAACAGATTTGAGCAGTGGGCTACGCCCCTCTGGAGTGAGTCCTCCGTGTTCGTTGATGACTGAATCGAGTTTGGTTCTCAGAGGCTCGGGATCCAACACGGAGGTCGAAGAGCCGTGTGGTCCTGGTGCGAGATACTGTCGTGCTGCGATCCGAATGGCGCGCAAGAAGGCGCGCGCACGAGAACCGGAGAAGGTGTTTGTAAACGTGCGTTCTCGCCACAGATCTTCGAGTACGCTGACTGCGTGTGGAACCCCCTGTTTGAGACACGAAGAGAAGACAAGGCCATTGACGGCGCCGATACTGCTACCCAGCACGATAGCCGTTCGTTCCAAGTCTTTACCCATTAACTGGGACAGAGCTTTGAGGGCGCCTGCTTGATACGCCGCTCGAACGCCTCCACCGGACAAGACTATGCCGATGTCACTTTCACTGGAAGCAAGCGACTGATGGAATTGAACCGATGGATGGTTACTAGGTTGTGGCCGTCGCCTCATACAATCACGGAGTTTTTCACCCCTCCACTACGAAAGATCGGTCAAAAAACAACGATCTTGAGGTTTTATGCCGCAAAGATACGTAAGGAACTACGCTCTTATCCGCTATTCCTACTACTTTTGATGCCTTGAGGGCTTGGATCGATATAAAATTTCTTTTAAAACGAATAGGTTAATTGCGGCAGAGCGCTCGTGTGATCACGTTGTATCGATTCGAAAAACATGGTGAATGATAGAATAGTCGTAACAGTAGATGGACTAGCGGCCTCGGGTAAAACGGCTTTGGCAAAGGGGTTGGCAGATCGTTTGGGGTTCGGACACCTCAATTCCGGGCTTTTTTATCGTGCTACTGCCCTCATCGCGCACGAGCATGGCGCAGAAGTAGATCTGGCGCAGGGGGTATCCCAGCTCTTACGGGTGCATCGTTTTGAGTTGATGAAAAAATTGGATGGGGAGATCGACTTTTTGGTGGATGGAGTCTCGCGTATCCACGAGCTCTCTTCAGAGCAGATTTCGCGGGGAGCTTCGCGTGTCGCTCAACACGCGGAGGTTCGAGAGCTTCTCCTTGAGTCGCAAAAAAATGCCTTCCCTGGGTACGGCTTGGTCGCAGAGGGGCGAGACATGGGAACAATAGTGTTCCCTGGGGCTCCGGTGAAGTTCTTTGTTGAAGCGAGGCTCGATGTGCGTACCAAGAGACGCGCAGCACAGCTGGTTCAGAGAGGAGAGGTTGTGGATCTCGAGGCTATTCAACGAGAGCTCCAAGAGCGTGACCAGCGGGATGCTCAACGGGCTGTGGCGCCCATGAAGCCAGCTGAGGGTGCAGTCTTGATCGACAACTCGGAGGAGCCGCTCGAAATGATAATCGAGCGGATGTACCAGGCGGTGCTTACTGCGGGGCTTCAGCCCCGAGGTTGAGAACGAGCGCGACGATACCCATCAAGATGTTCGCCATCCAGGCGGCGAGTAGGGGAGGAAGAAGCTCAGCTCTTCCCATAGAGATGCTGAAGGAATCTACGGCGTAGTAGGTGAATGCGACGAAGATCGCCGCGAGTGAGCTGAATGCCATACTTCCCGAGCGAGCCGGTCGCAGGGTGAAGGGCAATACCACCAATCCAGTGATGAAGATCACGAACGGGAAGGCGAGTTTGCTGTGCATATCGGGAAGGTACTGCGTCGTTGATATGCCGTTCCTTCTCTGATCTTTGATAAAGCGGCGCAATTCCCGATAACTCATCGTGGTTGCGTCACTCCGGAATTCGTAAAAATCAGTTGGCTTCTCATGTATGGGAAGTGGAAGGGCCCTTAGCTTCTCCACCGACATGGGAGTGCTTTCGAAGTGAGAACGTGTCACGTCGCGCATGTTCCAGCCAACGACGGGGTCAACCCAGTTCACCGTCTTTGCGTCTGTCCGTCGAACCACCTGCCACTTTGAGTTGATTTCGAGGTGCGAGAAGTTGTGCAGCGTATTCGTGCGTGAGTCGAAGAGATCTACCGTGTAAAAGTTGGGGCCCTCCCGCCACCAGAAATCTGTTTGGCTGTATCCGCCACGTTTGTCCTTCTGTCGAATGTCGATGTTGTAGAGCTCCTTCTGGCGACGCTCTGTGAAGGGAACGACGATCTCCCCCAAGACAAGCGAGAAAAGGGAGAGGACTAACCCGAATGTCATCAGCGGAGTGGCAAGCCAGGTGACCGTAAGTCCACTGGCTCGCATCGCTGTCATCTCTGAGCTTTTCGAAAGGAGTCCGAAGGTGAAGAGGGTGGAAAATATGAGCCCCACAGGAAGCATCAAGTTCACCATCAGCGGGATTTTGTACATGAAGTAGCGTAGCGCGGTGAAGGCCGATGCGTTCTCCGCCAGCACGTTGTCGAGCCGATCGAAGAAGTCGACCATCAGAAAGAGGAACACAAACATCGCCAACCCGATCAGGAAGTTCTTGATGAGAAGGGCGAGTATATAGCGGTGGAGGATCTTCATGCGCGTCCCAGCAGCCTCCGTACATTCCTCATGGAACGAGTGCAGTAGTTTTGCGCCCCTTCGGACACGGAGTACCACTGCTCCGTCCCCAGTTTATAGAGGATCCACGTGGCTAACCCTGCGGTAATAACGTTGGGTGTCCATAAGGCAATTGGAATAGGTAGGCTTCCTTTATCTGCCAGGGCTACACCGACGGAGAAAACCGAGTAGTAAATGATAAAAACGATCAACCCGAGTAGTCCGGCGAAGCCCGCTCCCCAGGTTCGCTGCGTTCGTGGAGACATGATACCGAGTGCGAGGCCTACGAACGCCATGATGACGGCCGCACATGGAAGTGAGAAACGTTGCCCGAGTTCGATGCGCGAGCGGCGAAACTTCTTTAGCAGCTCTTTGCGAGTAATCGTTTCGCCAAATACGTCGAACGAGTCCTGTTGCTCTGCGGCAAGGAGCCCTTTGTAGTAACCTATGGTTTCAGAGAGTTTCGGTACTTGAAGTTCCCGGGCCGCAACGCCTTTCTTAGTTTCGTCTCTTAGTTCCGACGGGTCTACGCTCAGGCTATTGGAGGTAAATTCAGTGCGTGAATATCTTCCGTCCATTTGTTCATGGGCAACTCCGTCTCCCAGTAGCAGTGAGATCGTGTGTGCCTTTTCATCCGCTACGATACGACCTCGTTTCGCAATCACCACTTTGCGCTGTGCCTCGTCGCGCTTATCGTCGACGAGAACGCGCAGAAGGTCGCCGGTTTCGTAATCTATGGCTTCGGCATACAGGGTGATGTCTCCGAGTTTGTTGAAGACCCCCTGCGTGAGACCGGAGATGCTCTTTGATTTAGCAACATCGAAAAGTGCGTTGGAGAGGGAGGCAAAGCCCCACGGTCTGAGGCTCACCGAAACGAAGAGACTCGCTATTCCCACCACGACGGCGAAGAGGCCGATCGGTTTCAAAAAGTTCAGGATGCTGATGCCGGATGCCCGCATGACCACAACTTCGGAATCGCCGCACATGCGCGAAAAGGCCAGCATCACTCCTAGTAATGTGCTCATCGGAAGTGCGATCTCGAGAAACGTGGGGATGATCGACACGAATACCCGAGCAATCTGTCCTACCTCCACTCCTCTGTTGATGATGAGCGAGGTCAAGCGCAGCATGCGTAGTACGAGCAGTAGGCCGGTGAAAGCCGAGAGGCTTATCAGGAAGAACGTTCCGACCTCCTTGAGTATGTAGCGAGAGAGTATTCTCACGTCTGAGCGCTTCCCATCATCAGTAAAAACTCGCTAGAAACGATACCCTCTTCGGGGCGTCGACGCTATCCCGCATAGAACTTGTCACTAAAAGCAGAGTAGTTAGTGAGCGGCTTAGAGGAATAAAAAAAGGCTCATCGCGTTTTAGAGTGGGTGATAGCGAGCTTGGAGATAGCGTAAACCCTTGCTTTGACCTATAAATCGCGCCTTTCCACGTGAACGTGCTCGTGCACGTAAACGTGAACGTACCCGAAAAAGCAACTTTTCCCGCTCCCGCCCGAAATAGAGCAGTATGCTCGACTATGAAAAACTAGACGTCTACCGAACAGCGCTCGAGTTCGTCATCACTACGATTGAGATTCGTGGTCGTCTTCCTAGAGGAAACGGGGAACTC
>JBIIOE010000073.1:0-18139 GCA_044337105.1 Bdellovibrionota bacterium
GGAATATTCGCCTTGCGAGTCAAGATTCCGACATGGACTGCCGCAACCTCGGTCATCAAGTTACGAGAGAGCACCTGATCCGAGATTCCCTTGACTCCGGGAAGTTGGCGCTGCGTCAACTCTGTCAGCAACCACAAGATGTCCGCATTAGAAACCAGATTCGGATCCGCCAAAATATCTTCCATGTATAACGTGGAAACTTCGGGAGTTGCGAGCATCAACGCACCTACCGATCGTTCCCCCAGAGCCTCCGGAGCTACAGACATCGCCGTCGCTAAAGAGGACAAGAAAACGGGGCGAAAAGCATTCACCTGCTGGAGATCCAAAGCCAGCGCAGCCGCAAACCCCAGGCCAAACTTCCGATCGATCGCCTTCGTCGACTCTAGCAGCTCGATTCGAGTATCCATCGGAAGCGCGGGATCCAACAACCTCAGGGCAGGCGTTAATCTTGCCCGGCGCTCCCCAGTTACGGGCTCGCCCTTACCCCACGCACGAATATGATCAGAAGCTCTAACCAATCCGCTTCGACGAGCTCGAGATAAGATTCCTTCCCACACTTTGTGCGCAGTCTCGTCCGATTCAGACTCCTTGAACATGCGAACAAGCATGTCGTGTGCAAGAGGATCTCCTGACGCCGAGAGCTGCTCAATATATTCGCCGATGTTTTCCCCTGGCTTGGCGCCGAGCAACCCCTCGCTGATATCGCCAGGCCGCACGTCGAGAGCGACAGGTGTGTGCGTACCTTGCAAGAGCGAGGTCCCCTTGAAGCCCATCCACAAGCCGACGCATATCAGAGCGCTCATAAGACCCAGCTTCAGAACTTGACCTACGTCGCGCTTCGGTAGATGGGCGTCAGAGTTTCGATCTGTCTCGCTACCCGGTAGAGCCTGCAATTCGATAGCCACCGCACCCGACCGCGTAATGGCAGGTGGCGTAGCGAGCTGCGTCTCGACTTTCGCCGGAAGAACGTCACGAGCTGCGGCCATCTCCTTCCATTGCACTATTGCCTGCACCAAATCGGCAGCAGTTTGAAACCTCTCGGACGTTGAGAACAGGAGGGCCTGAGCGAGGATGTCGTCTATCCATTCCGGCGCAGATGCATTGAGCTCGCGTGCCTTGACGGCAAGCAACCCCGACTCGTCGAATCGTGGATACTCACCCGTAAACAATCGGTATCCTATGACTCCAAGAGCAAATACATCTGCCGCAGTGCTGGGCTCGCTGCCCTCCTGCTGCTCTGGCGCGATACACTTCATCCAATCGTCAGAGGCATCATCCCCTGCGAGCTCGGCTTGATCGAACGAGCCCCATCCAGCGAACAATTTGATGCTACCAAACCGATCGAACAGGAACGAAGAGAGGCAGATGTCTCCACAACTCACTTGAGCTCCGTGCAGTCTCGCTATCAATCGAAGTACTGCCATGTAACGCCGCTCGATCTCTCGAGGCTCGAGTGCCCCATCGCTCAGCATTGTTCCATCGAGCACCGGCAGGACGAAGAATGCGGTGCCGTTCGCATCGATTCCGTACGAAGAGATCTCAGCCAGCGGTGCCAATTGCGAAGCTCGCGACGCAAAGGCAGAGATCTGATCAGGCGCAAGCGGGGCCTGAAACACGGCGAGACCTACGCTTTGCCTCTTGAACTTATCGAGAGCCTTGAACACTTTGACCACTCGCGTGGAAGCTATGTTGTTCTCTACGACAAAGTAATCGGATACGAGGCCGGATAGTCGAGTTATCGCTTGAAAGGCATCAGTCATAGTCAAGATTCACCTTGTGTTACGCGCTACCTCGGGACCATCTCCCACGTTCCTATCTGCTCCACGACCGTCACCGGATCGAGCTCCTCGTAGCTCAAAACAAACAGGGGTCGCGTCAGACCTCGCGCCAATGAAAGAACCTTGGCCCGAACCTCACTGCTACACAATATCGCGACCGGCACAGCCCCAAATTCGAACGCCGACTTCAAAACTGTCTGAAGCCCCGCAGACAATGCTTCAAAGGTGCGATCGTCCATCGCCAAGGGTAGTCCTGCATCGGAAATTTCGGACTCTTGCAGAGCCTGCTCTACGTCTTCGGAGAGCCTCAGAACTCTGACACCGGCAGATGTCCCCATGTAACGACGAAGAATCTGACGCTTTCGCTGCGTGCGGATATAGTGCACCACTTGCGCAACTTCGATATTAGCGTCTTGGTCCGAAGAAACCCCGAAACTCGAGCAATACGAGGCAACACTCTCCAAGATCGAACGAAAGTCCCTGATACTGATCCCCTGCCGAACGAGTTCGTGAAGTATCTGCGTGAGCACAGGCACAGTTACGAAGCCCTTGCCGAAACCTTCAGCTATGAGACCAGGATGCTTCTTCTCAACCTGCCGCAGCAACGAATGAACATCAGTTACAGAGAGAAACTCTTCCGGATGTCGCAAGCAGAAACTACCGACACGTAACCCGATATACTCGAAGAAATCAAAGCTTCTAATCGATGCCATCTCTAACATCTTGCGGGTGCTCGGCATGTTGCGACACCAAAACACCCTGTTTCCGGATAGAGGGTGATCTTCTTCGAGCAAAACACTCAGACCTAGCACTCCGGCCTGGAAACTCGCCATTTCTACCAAGAGAGCATCCGTCAACACCGGACCGGAGATCATCTCCACCCCCGAGCTCGTCACCCGAAATGACGACGCAGGCAACAGCTCATCCGACATCACATGGATATCAGGTAACCTCACCCCTACATCAGCGAAGAAATCACTCTGAAATGCCCGCCACCAAGACATCCACTTTCCCGGGTTCGAGCGATACGAACGGTAGAGAACCCCACTATCAAGGATCAATGACAGCCCCGGCTCATCGAGTGGACTTTCCCGCAATCCCAGCGCTAGCGGTGACGGCGACCCCTCCAGACGCCCGTACGCACTCGTGGAGAGATCCCTTCCGGATGAATCCGTCCTGCGCCGGTGGGCGACTACCCCAATCGTCGCAGCCGCAAGTGCTACGATCACAAACGGGAAAGCAGGGACTCCTGGAAGCATCGCAAAAGTAAGGAGGATTGCTGATGTAATGAGTAGAGTAACGGGCTGAGAAAAAAGTTGCGCGCGCAGGTCCGAGCTCAACGTAGTAACCTCTGTGGAGGAGACACGAGTTACGATAATTCCTGCGCATATTGAGGTCAAAAGGCCCGGGATTTGCGTCACCAGCCCATCTCCCACAGTGAGCACCGTGTAGGAGTGCACGGCGTCTGCGAGAGACATACCTCCGGACAATCCCATGTACACACCACCGAGGATGTTCGTCAGGATGATAAAAAACCCAGCGACGGCATCTCCCTGAACGAATTTCATCGCTCCGTCCATGGAGCCATACAATTGAGAGTCTCGTCTCAATTCGTCTCGCTTTCGACGAGCCTCATCGGCAGAGATCACACCCGACCGAGCATCATTGTCGATTGCGGTTTGCTTACCCGGCAGAGAGTCCAACGCAAAGCGAGCCGCAACCTCCGAGACACGACTGGCTCCCTTCGAAATGACGATAAAATTCACTATCGTCACGATGGTGAAAATGATGATCCCCACCACTACCTCTCCACGAATGAGGAACGTACCGAACGATTCGATCACTCGGCCCGCATCGCCTTGGCTCAAAATCAGGCGAGAGGATGCGACATTGAGCCCCAATCGGAACAAGGTGCTGAGAAGAAGAATGGTCGGAAAAGTGTACAGCGCCGCAGAATTCGGAAGATACAATCCAACTAGCAGCAACAGTATGGAGAAAGATATGTTGACCACCAACAGCACATCGAGAAGCACCGTTGGAAGCGGCACGATGAGCATGGCCGTAATAGCAACAACCAAAGCGACCAATACGACATCGGCGTACCGAAGCCTTCCGTTCATTGCCAGGCCCTCATCTTTGATAACCTTCCGCATGCTGCCGCCAAGAGGCTTCATGTCGACACTGCGGCACTCCAGCAAGGTTACAGTTAATCACAACGCCGTCAGAATCTGTAGAAGGAATCCTATCAGTAAGATAACGAGGTAGCCGAAAAAGACCAACGCTACCGGAGCTGTTGCCTCGAGCTCCAGCTTCTTGATCTTGGCTTCTATCTTGGTCTCGCGTTGGGATGAAACGGCGTCCGCGAGCTCCTGAAGCTGTTTCGACACCTCGCCTCCGAACTTCGCAACCTGTGCGAGAGCCATAAAAGCATGTTTGAGCTCCACATGCCCCGACAGTCTACCGACCTCCATCATCGCTTCCTCGAAACCAACTCCGGACTTGATGTGATACTGCGCATACCTAACAAGTTCTGTAACGGCGTTATGGCTATCTCGCTCGTCTGCCATCTGCACCACTCGAGCCAAACAGGGGCCCACGTCAAGCGAGCTACTGACTCCAATTGAAATCTGTTCGATGACGAGTGGAAGGTAGAAGAGAATGTCATCGGCTCGCTGCTTTATGCGCCGTTCGATGATTCGGAAAGGAAGGTAGAAGCCGGCCAAAAGACCCACAAGTCCCGCCAACATCCCCATCTGCCAACCAGACGCATACAAGCCCAAACCCATCAGAACCACCGTTCCTACCGACGGAAGTAAGATTCGCAGCCTCTGAAAATCCTTACGCTGCCTTTCGGTGAAGATACCAGCTCTAAACATCTTCTCTTGAAGTGTCGGCTCTGTGCTCTTCTTGAAGGACTTTCGCGTAGCATTCTTTATTTTTTCGAACTCTTCTCCACTTTCGTCACCCTCGAGGCGATCACGCAACTCAGCATTAGGAGACACAACGACTCTGGAGCCCATCAAAGAGCGATAGTCCACCTTGGGGGCCGCGAAAAGCATCCAAACAAGCACCCCTAACGAGAGCGCTCCCCCGACAGCTGCCACAATCGGAATTAGAGAAGAAAGTTCCATGGGATCACACCTTGATTTTTGTCACCTGCCGAACCCAGAACAACCCGAGAATGATTCCAATCAGGCCAGATTGGCATACAGGACGACCTATGGGGTGCGACCACGGAAGGACGACACATTCACGCCAACTAAAAAACAAATATAGCTCGAGAGAAGCCAGGATAAAGAGAATGAACCAGATAGACCCGCGTTGAAGACCTACTGCGGCAACCGCAGACTTTCTGAAGTACTGACGCCTCCGAACCTGCTTCGAGAGGCGATCAAGAGTGTCAGAGAGATTTCCTCCGACGCGTCGGCTCAAAATGAGAGCCTGTACGAACAGCTCGATCTCTGGGTGATACACATCTTCTCCGAACGAACCAACGGAGCGCTCTTCCGGAACACCGAGCCTAAGTCGCTCGAGCATCAGTTGCACTTCAGCACGCACCAAGGAGGACTCCTCGAGCCCCTCGGCAGCAGCCTGCAGACCCTGAATAGGATTAAGTCCAGTCTTTAAGAGACCTGCGAGTGACAGAAGAAACTGGGGATAATCGGCATCGAACTGGTTGAACCGACGCTCTATCTTCATGCTCAGAAGCCAGTTGATGAAGAGCGGCCCCGCCAAGAGAGACATGAATTGAAGTACGATGTCGAAATACTGGCGGGTAACGAGGAACGCAGCAAGGCTGATTAGGATCTGGGCCAAACTGAAAACAAATGGAGGAACGTGCGTGAGCTGTGAATACTTCAATTTCTTACGCAGCGTCAGAACAGTATCTGCAACCTTCTCGATCTCCTCCCCCTCTTCGAGAGAATCAACGATAGGACGCTCTACCCCTCCTGCGGCCGAGGCGCTCCCACCATCTGAAGAAGTTCGTTGCGCGGATGACATCGTACGGATCTGATGCCGCCAAGAGCTACCTGCCAGAAAAGAGCCGAGATTACCCCGAGACAAAAGAATAACCAGAGCAATTCCGACTACCGTGACTGCTAAGATAATCGAAATGAAAGCGAGCATATTCATAACTCACCCACTCAATTCTTCGAGGATCCCGAAGCACCTACCTTAGCGGCCCCGCTGATAGTGATCTCCTGAGGAGAGTCACCAAGATGAATTCCCGCCGCCTTAAGTTGCTCGTCGAAGTTACTCGACCAAGAATCGACCCTCCACACGGGCCTCGTGCCTTGCTTGATCTGAGTGAACATAGGTCGCACCTGTATCACACCTTCCACGAAGTGCCCCACCTCAATTACTTCCGCCACACGCGGCTTACCAGTGGCTTTTTCGCGCACGAGCCAGACCACAGAATCGACTGCGAGGGCGATCTGTTGGCGAATGATGTCGATTGCCACCGACTTCTGCGCACGACCCAGCAAACTTTCGAGCCGCACCAATGTCTCTCGAGCGTTTCGAGCATGAACTGTCGACATTCCCACGTGCCCAGTCTGCGCGCTTTCCAGGAACGCCTCCGCCGCAAATGGAGTACGCATCTCGCCAAGTAACACTCGAGTGGGCGTCATCCGCAGAGTAGTCTTTATGTGTTCTTGCAACGTCACTTCACCCACCCCCTCGGCGTTGGGTGGTCGCGATACTAACGATCGAAAATAGGGATGCGTGAAGTTCAGCTCAGGCGTGTCCTCTACTGCTACGATTGACTCGTCAGGTCCGAACTGGGTCGCAAGACACTTTATGAGTGTAGTCTTTCCAGTGCCGGTCTCCCCTGCCACCATGATCGTTGCAAGTCCACTACGGACGATAGTTGCCAGGTAATTCACAATCAACGGTGGAGCCACCTGATACGTAATCAGGTTTTCCAGACTGACTTCCGACATCCGGGGCACACGGATACAGAGCAGAGGGCCACGCTGACCACACACGCTTTCGTGCACCGCGCAGATGCGGGTCCCGTTAGGGAAAGAAGCATCAACTGTGTGCTGTTGCGTTGTGAGTGATTTACCCAAGCGCAACAGCATTCGGTCTATGAAAGTGACATAGGCCTGGTGATTGGGCCAGTGCAGGCCCGTAGTCTCACTTATCTTTCCCTTTTGTAGAACGACCGTCTTGTAGTCGTACACGTGAATATCAGTAACTTCGCGGTTGTCGATGAGCGGTTGCAGAACACCCCATCCCATCAGATCCTTCTGGAGATGGATAATGACGTTGGCGCGCTCCATGTCATCGAGCGCATCGCCACGTTTTTTCAGCACGCGATCGACAGCAGAAGCGATGACGTTTTCCGCCATCGCAGAGTTGCTCATCTGTTGCTGCATGTTGTAATCGCTACCGAGCTCTCTGCGCGCATCTCGCATAATTGCAGAGGCGAGCGGAGACATCTCCGATCCACGCGTACCCGAGGAAGAAGATGAAGCAGGATTATTAACAGCGGTGGAGGTGCCACTTTTTCCCGCTTGGCTCGTAGCAGGGCCCGGCAGGGCGTTGGCTGATTGCCCAATCGTCGCGCGTCCAACGTCTCCTTGCGTACGATTGTGAGTCGTTCGCGTCGAGAACATTCCGAGGAGTCCGTCCTTGTCATCCTTACTCGAACCTGCCATATACGGCGACCTCCTTACACTCCAATAGGGCCAGCAGCGAAACAACCACGGTACAATCCATCGTCTGTGAATCCACAGCGTCAGCTCGCGCCTCTTGTCTTAGACGCTAAGTCAGCGTGGCATCTGCTTCCTTCGATACCTGCTCACCGTATTCATTATCGGCTGGAGTACGCGATTGTATGAGCCAATTTCGGACCAATGCGGACTAGAACGGCTAGCGTTACCTACTGGGAGTATTCTCTGGGACGAGCTTGCCGTTGATGATGAGAAAAGCCTTTCCTTCGACCACAACCCGCCCTTCGGAGGTTATCGGGGCGGGACCTTTAGGGCCCTCGACAGCCAACAAGCTATCGACTAGGACCGTCGTATTAGATTCGCTCTCGATCGTATCTTCGTCTCCCCGAAGCGCCAAACTAAGCACTCCAGAGCTCGAGGCAAGCTGCAATTTTGCTGCCTCGTCGATAGTAACCATGACGGTCACTGTCGAGGCCGACTTGGTCGCTTCTCCCGAGGTTTGAGTGCCAGTGTTTCTGCCAGCGGAGAGCACCTTGGCGTTTTGAATGATAACAGAGAGGGCTGCCTTGCCGTTCACTGCGGCGGCCAGCATGACATCTACCTTAGCTCCTGGCCGAGCCCAACCTTCGACGCTGGTCGTGTTGTCCACTGCCAGGGCGACGGCCCGATAGCCATCCGGGATATTGGCTTGAATCTGATTTACGGGTTGTTTGAGGGTAACATATTCGGAGACTATCGGCTGCCCTACGGGCATATAGGAGGCTGCGTAGCCACCGCGGATATCGTCAAACGACTTGAGCACACTCGGCCCAAGCGACGTTACCAGCCTAGACTCCTTGCGGAACATAGAGGGCTCCAGAGCGCTGCCTAGCTCGATCTTCTCGATCGGAACCAGGACATCTATCAGCTCCGAGGCTATCGACACACTCGGTGCAGGAGCAACCGGCGTAGCAGGTTCGACGGCCATGAACGCATAGCCTGCCAGCGTCACGAGGCATACCAGTAGCAAACCACTCAAAAGAATCACCGTCTGCGACGACGCACCTTTCGAAAGCTGCTTGGAGCTTGAAAGACCTCGAACCATTAGGACACTCGTGAGATGGGTAAGCTTCGACGCTTCGGAAAATAGCCAACCACGGCGATGTGATCGCCATGTTTCACTGCTACCCACTCAGTATTCATACATTAGCCGCCGATAGTTCGGCTGATAGTGGAGAACTGCTGCGAGACGGTATTTCCCAGAGTCCTCACCGCCACGATGGCGACTATCGCGATGAGGGCAACCAAGTAGCGCATATTCAACGAGCGATGCGCCTCTCTGCTGGTCTGCCTCACATTGCGATGGATTTTCGATGTTCGTATCGCCCATCCCCTTCCCTATGGCAGTTAACCGCTCTGACAAACTGAACTTTCAAAACAAAGTATGGGAGGGCCCTTCAACAGCCCTCCCACACCTCGTTAGACGGAACTAGCCTGCGAGCGTTCCGCTGATTGCGGAGAACTGTTGAGAAACAGTGTTACCCAGCAACCGTACTGCAGCTATCGCCACAACGGCAATAAGCGCCACCAGGAGCGCATACTCTACAAGAGACGCACCCTTTTCCGGCGACTCTTGTTCGTTCTCTAATTTCACATCTTTTAGCTCGTTCATTTAGGCTCCTTTACACATTGATTAACCAGGATGTGTCGCCTCACTGCTCGTAGGTCTGGTCTGCGTTACGCGACCCTCGCTCGCCGAAGCTAACAACCGTTCTATCGGAACATTCCGTCCTGGACTAAACGAATATCTCTAAAAGACGCCTCGAAAGCGGTCCGAGATTCGCCAACTAGAGATTTCGCTACGCTTCACCCGACGGCAAAGCAAGTCTGGACAGCACCGGAGTGTATACAAACCGCTCCATTCTCTTTGTTACTAACGAAAACCAGCACTGCGCAAGTAGGAATATATGTTAGAAGCGATCAGGGATTCTCGAATCGACCGCCCAAAGCGAAACAAACATCTTTCTAGCCAAATGAGGGATCCTAACTTACCTCACGACATCCTCTTGCTTGCGCCCGAAGATCCTCTGGAACCACCCACCAGACGGAGCCCCGCCGTTACTCAAAAGGTCAGGGGCCGTAACTACGCCTCGCTCACGGCCTGCTCCACTTCCGAGCAGTCCGAGCTCCTTCGCCACCCTCTCCAATACTTGGCGTGTGTTCTTTTGCCCCATACTGTAGAGCGTCCGACCACTACCCGGCCACAAAGCAGCCTTGGGATCGTTTGGTAGGGCAGGCAGCCGCCACGGAGCATCCCCCAAATGATGAGCAGGCTCAAGCTCCGCAGCTATTTGCTGAACACTCATGAGAGCGCCCGAGTATGGATTGACCAGGAAGCAAATACGTTCGGTACTTCCCACCAGCGACTTGATGAACGAGAGGAAGAGATCAACGGCTGTCAATCCGAGCACTGTGTCGTCTACGACAATCAACACCACGTCGGCACTCCGAATCAGAGCACCGGTTGCAGGCCCCATTCTTCCCGCCGTGTCGATGATAACCGCATCGAATATGACTCGCGAGAGCTCCACGATGCGCTGAGCTATCAACATACCATCAGCATGACACACTAGGTCCATCGATTCCGCAAATCTATCCGGCGGCATGAGAACAGAGACATCACTACTGATAGGTATGAGCGCATCACGTAGGGACTCTCTAGATATATCTCGACTACCGTTAATCCAAGCGCTCACGACCTTGGCCTCGGCACCGTTTACGGTCAGAGACCGACTGAGATCGCGCGTCTCAACATCGAGATCCCACAGCATCGTTCTGCGGTTGTACACGCTACACACCTCTGCCAAGGCAGCAGAAACTGAAGTAGCCCCCACTCCACCTTTGGCATGCGCGACCACGACAACCCTCCCTTCGTGAGTCCTTCCCTCCTTGCGGAATTCAGCGTGGATGGCCACAAGTTCCTGGAGAAAGTCCAGCGGGCTCGCGCTATCGGGAAAAACCTTTCGCACTCCCACGGAATGCGCAGCTCTGAATGCTCCGCCACCATAGGCACTGTCGGTCACGAACATTATGATTTGCACCCACGGCGCCAGGGCCGCCGCCTGCCGAGCTAATGCAATACCACGCTCTCCTACCCCTGAACCTACGACCACGACATCCGCTTCGGGTACTCGATCAGCAAACTCCTTCTCTGCGACGAGCTTTACCTTCAAATCGAGCATCTCCATGTCGCTGCGACTGAAGGATTCTATGCGCTTCGCACAGAAGTGCCGGGTTTCCGTTGTTTCGTCTACTATAAGAAGCTTCATGCCTCGCCTCAGCTAAAAATGAATATTGCTCAACATCGAGGGCCACAACAATTTCAGGACTACGAAGCCAAATCCAACTCCGATCATCGCTGCCAGGAACAGCGCGACGGCATCACCCAAATGAGCAAGCCGAGCCGTTCGGTGATGATACTTGTGCGACAGGTCCCTCACACGATCCGAGATCACGCCGTAGGGTGGCGGCTTACCCCTCGAAGAGGCCCACTCATCCGAGACCAGATCGTTTTCAGGCCCGAGCACAGGATCCAACTTGAGCTGAGTCCCGCCAGATTCAGAACCCACACCAACGGCATAATTAACAAGATCGTCGCGCAAGATACACGTACTAGTGTCACTTTCGTAGTCGGATGCTCCGTTGGTGGCGGCAGCCGATCGACTCGAAGTATGAGCGCTCCTATCATTGACACGACCCGAGGATGCCGAATCTTCCCAGGCTTTCGAGGCGGAAGGCGCCAGCTCCGTTGCAATTCCAGGTGCCGCCGAGCCTCCAACATCCTGCTCTATGGATACGATCGTCGTATCGCTCTGTTCACCAGTCTGCACAGATGGACCTACATAGGTTTGGGAGCCCCCTCCTGAATGATTGGGGAGGAAAACACCCCCTGCGAAAGCGGAAGATATACCTTCCTCGTTCGCTAGCCTCTGGAGGTCGAAAAAAATCTCGAGGGCCGACTGATAGCGCAACTGAGGCTCACGCTGCATCGCCTTCAGAATGACACGATCCAGTGAGTCGGGACACTCTGGCCTGAGCTTGCTAGGCGGATCGGGATCAGTCTTTAATCTCTTGGTCATGGTGGCGTACACACTGTCCCCCCGAAACGGAGGTTCTCCAGTCACCATTTCGAATGCGAGAATTCCGAGGGCGTAAATGTCAGAACGCCAGTCTACCTGAGATCGAAGCATGTACTCAGGTGCCACGTAGTCAATTGTGCCGACGACTCCGCCATGCTCTGTGAGCTTGTGCCCATGCTGCGTGCGTGCAATTCCGAAATCTGCAATCTTCACGCTGCCTTCTTTGGTGATAAGAATATTCTCAGGCTTCAAATCACGATGTACTATCCTCGCGTCATGAATCGCCTGCACACCCGCCGCCATCTGGCTCAAGAGGCGAACGATCTCGCCGATCGGCAATCGCTCTTGCCTACTGAGCCTCTCCGCCAAATCACCGCCTCCGACATACTCCATAGTATACGCCACGAGATCTCCGTCTCTGAGATACTCATAAGCGCGCACTACGTTGGGATGCGATACGCCATATGAAGCAAGTACTTCATTTCGAAACCGCGCGGCTGCGACTTTGTCTCGAGCAACCTCGGGGAAAAGCACCTTTACTGCGACCATCTGACCTTGAAGTTCGCGGTGACGACACGCATACACGAGTCCCATGCTGCCCGAACCCAGGCATTTCACCACTTCGTACTTACCTCCGATAACGGTGCCAGGCTGTAAGCTAATGAGATGATCGTCCGTCATCACGTACCCAATGGCCGTCCTTGCCTATTCAAAAACCAAATCATGCAGCCGTCACGAGACACACATGAAACTTCCTGTCCCCGAAGGAAAGAATATCTCCGTTGCGCACACTCGCCTTGTCGCCAGAGAGGAGAACCTCTTCTCCCGCATCCTGACTACCTTCTCCTCGAACGACACGGGTGCCGTATTCCGACAACTGGTCAAGAACCTGCACTGCCCCGCCATCCGCTATACGCATGACTGCATGCATCGGCGAAACCGTGTCGTGGTCGACGATCAAGCAATTTCCCGATGCATCCGTTTCAGACGTAATCAGCAACCGTCCCTTCCTCAGTTCTACATACGAACCCGAGGGATCGTAGTCGTATGAAACTAGGAAGCCGACGAGTTGGGATGGACTTTTCCAAAATATGCGGTCGTGCTTCAAAGTCTCGACTTCAGCTTCTGAAACCATTCGTCCTGAGGAAGGTGATACCTGTGATCGATCGTGCGAATGGTCGACATCTTCTGGGACGTAAGCTGCCCCTGCAATGCTCGAACCACCCATCTGACCATGCGCCGATTCCACTCCCCTCATTTGTCCATGCGCCTCTCGAGCAGCCGAACTCGTCCGAACGATTCGGGCTGGAGCGATGATATGAGATTGCTCGTTGATGGCCGACCTCGGCTCTTCCCACTGTGGGGACTCGAAGCTCTCGGCTACATCAGCCGGTGCGATCTCTTCGTCAATCACACGCGGGGATTCCGGCTCGAAGCTTTCCACAGGGTCATTCGACTCCCACCCGCGCACACCCTGTGGGTCCTCAGATGCGTCCGTGTACCCAGAAAACACCGTGCCTGATACCGCTTCCGACTCCGACTCGCCCCACTCAGTAGAGACAGCCACCTCCGACTCGTTGAGCATACCTCTAGGCTCGAAAACCTCACCGAGCGCCTCTCCTCCGAGTCGAGCTCTCATAGTGCCGGTCATCTCCGGAGTCAGCATCACCGTACGATTACGAGCTCGCGTTGTGTTGTCTCCCGGAGCGACATCTTCTACGTTCACTTCCGCGAATTCACTTTTGGTATCTGAATCCATAATCCCCCCGCGCAACCTCACAAAAACCTAGTTACGACGAAAAAACCTATCGTCAGCAACGAAACGAAAAGCGACAACGCCGCTAAAAGAAAAAGATGGCTACCGAATCCCCTGCGGTGGGTAGAGTCCTCAACCACCCTAGGGGCAACACTTCTCCGCCCTGTTTGTTGAATTGGAGGCGGATCCGAACGCACCTCTCCGACGAGCGGAATGATCGATACCGTTATGTTGTCGTATCCTCCGCGGGCTTTTGCGAGCTCCACGAGCTTCACGCACGCGACCTGAGGCGTGTGATTTGTGACGATCTGAGCGATCTCGTTCTCAGATACCAAGCTATACAACCCATCCGAGCACAGCACGACGCGGTCACGCGCTCCCCCTTCTGGCGAAGCCCATATCCAGAACTTCTTAACATCAACTTCGATACCGGGCTCGGCACCTACACAGCGGGTGAGTATGTGAGCTTGAGGATGAGAAAGCGCATCTTCCGGTCGAATCTCTCCCCGATCGACGAGTTGCTGGACGTATGTGTGATCGACCGTCAACGCCTGGATCATCCCAGCACGCACAACGTACGCGCGAGAATCTCCAATATTGGCAACCGCCATTTCGTGTCGATCGAACATGACACCTACAATTGTGGTGCCCATCGAAGCGAATGCCTGATTCTGCCTGCGCAGGACTATCACTCTGTTGGCTTCTATGATTGAGTTCTTCAAGGCCATTTCGACCGAGAGATCACCGTGCTTTTCGAGATCTCTTTTTATTGCGTCTATTGCTAACTGCGCGGCCAGCTCTCCACCTGTGGCTCCACCCATTCCATCGCATACCAACCAGGCTACCCCAGATGGAGATTCGATCACTGCATAGCGATCCTCGTTCAGCTCTCGCTCACAGCCAGTATCTGTGATGGCGGCGGGAATGAGGTCTTCGTCCTTCGAAGAAGTAATTCGCTCGGACTGATTGCTGTTCCTTTCTTCAACCAACATGTAATCGCCACACAATATTTAAAACGACCCGAGGCGGTGTCCGTTTCAAACTACCTAGTTGCACCTAAAATGAACGAGAGCTCCCCTATCAGATCACGGGAGTTCAAGAACTCCCCAATGTGTCATCGGCTCAACATCAAGAACACTATACACCTGTATTCTCTTAGTTTGATTCCGCACATATGGCTGCAGACGCCGCTTTTATAGAAACAGCTTTCTACGCCTTTCTGCTACAGGGAGGGGAGTCTAACTCTCCCTCGCGAGACGTCGGCTCGCAGGAGGCGCAAGGGGTCTAGGTGCGCTCGGATGAAAAGCTCGTTATAGTGCATTGAGGGCCGTCGCTGACTTCCAAGGGTCGGTGGCGCACCTGCAGCACAGCATCGATACAGCGTGGAACCCCACTAGGGTAAATCCCCAATGTATCTTGGTATATACATGACCTTATGCCGACCAAAATACCGATCTCTCTGTACGTTGCTGCCGCAATCGCGGTTATCCTTCTTGCACCATACGCAGGTTGCCACCTACTTACGAAGCGACCAGCTTCGAGCAGCTACGAGGATACGCCGAACTCCATCCAATCGAGCCCTCCGACCAACGCCACAGGAGAGGATGAGACCTTAGGGGAGCTAGAACAGTTATTGAGAGAGTAACACTCTCGTGTCGAGAGCAGCACTGCCCAACCGAAGGGACGCAAACATGGTTATCTTAAATCGCATCTACACTAGAACTGGAGACCAGGGCTTTACGGGTCTCGTAGGAGGAGCGCGCATCAGCAAAACCGCTCCTCGAGTTTGGGCGTACGGAGATGTAGACGAACTTAATGCCCATCTCGGCATGTGTAGGACGATGACCTCGGAATGCAGCGGGAAGCCCGCAACACTGCTAGGTCGAATACTGGCGGTTTTCTCGTGGAAACGCGAGAACCTCCAGACTGACTCGAGATCATCCCTGGAGTCCAAGCTTTCACGCATTCAGAATGAACTCTTTGATATCGGGGCCGAGCTTGCCACACCACCAGGGGGAGAGTGGGAGGGGATGCCCAAAACTACACCGGCACATATCTCCCAACTCGAATCGTGGATCGACGAACTCAATCAAGACCTACCAGAATTGAGATCGTTCGTGCTACCGGGTGGAAATCGCTTGAATGCGCAGCTCCACATTGCGCGCACAGTGTGTCGTCGAGCAGAAAGAAGCGTGCTCGCCCTCAAACACCACGAAGAGGTCTCGGATCTCGTCGTGCAGTATCTCAACCGACTGAGCGACCTCCTTTTCGTAATGAGTCGTCACACCGCTCGAGCAGCCGGAGATACAGAATACTTGTGGAGCCCAGGAACTGCGTCGACAGAGGGATGACCGCAGAGACGCTCGCTCCACTATGAACGAGTCGAGAGACCCGGCCATAACGATAAGGCTTACGCCTTAACCCCTATCCTATGCTCGAAGACTAAGGCTCCACCGAGATACCCAGCCCCTAAAGTGAGGGCGACCTGTATGCAAAGGAATACGTAATATGAGGCGCGAAAAAAGCGCTTCCCGTGTGTGGCTACCCCAGAGATCCAGTGACTAGTTACCAAGGCGATGACGTTAAAGAGAAGCAGTCGTCCAATGATATGGTGCTGAGAGATGAGAATCTCTGTTGCCTCAGGAACCTCCCCCAAATCGCTCACGGCTTGATAACCAGAGAAAAAAGACGCTGCCGTCGATAGTAGAACCGCCACGATGAGCACGCCTTTGACAGAGTGAAGCCTCTTCGTCAGGCGCAAACCGTGCAGCACCTCCATCACCACCAGAAGAGCAACGAAGGAGAGCGGCATTCCGCTTAAAGGAGGATGTAAAGCTACCATAGACCCGTATCTCATGCGGGACGGACGATAGTGCCGTCAGCGTTTTTGCCATGTCCTTACCTAGCATACTAGCGGTAGCAAATCCCTCACCTCAATCCTTCTGCTGTGAAAAACACTGCTCGGCTGCGAAAGCTGGCAACCATCTTCATGAAAGCGAAAGCTCAACAAGTCGTTATGAGTAGCTCTCACTACGGCGTCTCACATCACTTGCAGCTACGCACTATTATTTTTGCTTAGTGCGTAGCCGCACGTACAATCGCATTATTTCTCAACGAACGAGGTGACGTCTCATGGCTGTTCAGACGAGAAACAATCGGAATGCTGATTCACATATCGAGGGCAACGGAGCCCGCATCTTTTCGCTCCTTCTCGACCGACACGGGCTATGCCGCGATACGTTTCACGAGCTGCCCCCGGAACAGAAGCTCGCCATCGCTCAGACGTTGAGAGAAGCGTTCGCGCCAATGCGCGACGGTTCGCTCAGCTGGGAGCAGTTCCGCGATGTGGGGGAATCGTAGGCATCGTCCGATCGCTACTCACAAGCTCCCCTCACACGGCTTGAACAAGAATTGCTGCTTCCATCACCGCCCTGCACGGTCGTTGAATCTAAAAGCGGAAGCCTTAGCTGCCTTGTCATTACCCAAGGGTATCCGGAAAGCAGCAGACCAGTGGAATCGACTAAAGACGAAAATTTTTCGACCTCAGGACTAATGATTAATGGAACCAACCCCTCCTGCTAGGCTAAGAGAGCTGTGAAGTTTGCAGCTTGCCCGAGGTAGCCTTGGCGTAGTCGGAAGCACTACTATTCCGAAGTTATCGACGATGTCCCCCATCGCCACACAGTCTTTATCATTCCTAAACGCCTACGAGTACTCTTCAAGTACGACCGCAAGCCCAACAGCATCCTATTTCGGGCTGCCTAGGGTGCGCTCTCGGGTTACAGAGCTCCTCGGCCTCGGATATGCGCGCCGACTCCGCTGAAACAGTAAGCATTAAGACCGCGTACATAACTGGTCTGTATACAACCGTGAACAGCGTAATCGTCATTCGTCGTCGCTCACGCATAAACTCACGACCCGACAAGTGTTGAGCCAAGACAACGTCACGATCAGCGGGCGCGCCAGCGCCTCGCTAGATTTAATGGCTATCATGGGAGGACTCTTGAATATATTCGAGCTTGAGTAATATGCATAAACATGGCATATATATATGCATGCGGACGACTCTCAATATCGACGACTTGTTGATCAAGAAGGCTTCAAAACTCAGCGGCATTGCCGAAAAAACAGCTCTTGTAAAAGCTGGCCTTGAAGCGCTTATAGCTAGAGAAAGTAGTCGTCGCTTGGCGGAATTGGGAGGGACTGAGAAGTCCCTGCGCTCAATTCGTCGACGTAAAGTAGGTCACTAGGCGTGATTTTAGTTGATACTTCAATCTGGGTAGATCACTTCCGGACAGGATGTGAGGAATTGGTCTCTCTTCTAGAGCGAGTTGAGGTAGTGACCCACCCATTCGTCATCGGCGAGCTTAGTTGTGGCAATCTAAAAAATCGCAAGGCAATCATCGAACTTTTAGCTGAATTGCCGCGAGTCACGATAGCTGAGCATGAGGAGGTTCTCGAACTTATCGAATCTCGAAAGCTTATGGGCAACGGTATTGGTTGGATGGACGCGCACCTCCTTGCATCATCACTGATATCTGGAACTCCACTCTGGACTGCAGATAAGAAACTACGCTCGGTCAGCGCCGCACTAGGAGTCCTGTACTAGGTAACTTTTTTGCCACCTATTTCGACCGATCTGCTGAAATCAACGATAACCTATAGTGGCTCATCGCGTTTTAGAGTGGGTGATAGCGAGCTTGGAGATAGCGTAACCCCTTGTTTTGACCTATAAATCGCGCCTTTCCACGTGAACGTGCTCGTGCACTTAAACGTGAACGTACCCGAAAAAGCAACTTTTTCCGCTCC
>JBIIOE010000074.1:0-18090 GCA_044337105.1 Bdellovibrionota bacterium
TAGAGTATTGCGGTTTGTGCGCGTCACCTGTGTCGCGGCGCTCGTATGTAGCACTGGGGCAATTGATGCCATGGCCGACAATGACGGCTTTACCCCTCCGGATGCGAAGCCCACCAAAGTAGAGCCAAAGGTGCGTGAGTCGAAGGTCTTCTCGTTCGGGCGCTTCGAAGCCCCGCTTAGGGAGATCTGCAGGGAGATGGAGCTGGACGGACGCCGCACGAGGCTCGTTCAGATCTCCGAGGTCGAGCGCAAGGGTAACGCTGACTGTGCGTCGTGTCGCGCGCTCTGGAAGAGTATCTACTGGGCATGCCGAGATTCGGCGATCGTCGAACTCAAAGGCAATTCGAAAAAGAATAAAACGAAGCCCGAGGCTGCCAAGGCAGCGGAAGAGGGAGAACACGCGGGAGACGCTCCCGTCCCCGAGCCAACGCCAACCCCTAAGCCGCCCCAAAGATATCCAACGACGGCGATGCTCGATCTGACATCCAGACTGAGCGTATCACTCTACAACCAAGATCCCGGCCCCGGCGGCTATTTCAAGGCTCTGCAATCATTCTCTAACACCCTGACGAGACATCCGAGCCTTACCCCCGGCGAGCGCGACTACTACTCTGTGTTCACTACCTTTCTGATGGCCTCATGGGCAGACCGCGCGAGCGCTGACGATCAAGGCTCGAGCGTTAAGCAGCACGACCTCGGCTCTATGTTCGAGTGAGAAGGCAAGATCGTCGGTCGGAACAAGGTGAGTGTATTCGGAGGGTTGACCCACTCTGACAAAAATGGATGGTGCTCTTTGGTAATCTCCTATCAAGTTGACCCTTCAGCATAAACGATAGTAGTATGCTGCGGTTATCGTGCGCAATGTGGTGTACGATACACAAGCGTTCGGGATTCCCGAACTCCCGAGGGGTCCTTTGAGAGCGTTATTTCGGTTCGACTGCCCAAGGAATTCTCAGGACATTTTATACATAAACCTAGAACCGATATAGGCTGTTCAACAGTAATTGCATGGTTAGTTCGATTTCAGCAGGCTCCGTAGGGGGCTTTAAAGGTGACGAAGGGGAAGGCTCTTTTGCAAGTGAGTTCGAGTCGCTTCTCCGCGAGCGCGTCGACAATATGCGCCCCGGAAAGATAGTATCGGGCGTAGTGACCGAAGTCGGTAAGGAGATGGTCTCCGTCGACATCGGCTTTAAGTCAGAAGGCGTAGTTCCCACCGAACAGTTCGTTGGCGCAGAGGGCAAGGTAACTGCAAAGGTCGGTGACAAGGTCGACGTTTTCATCATCGCTCTCGAAAACGAGATGGGTCAGGTCGTCCTCTCCAAGGAGAAGGCAGACCAGAAGAAGATCTGGGAGCAGGTAGAGAATACGTACAAGACCGATGGCCGCATCAAGGGCATCGTTGTTCAGAAGGTCAAGGGTGGACTTCAGGTCGATATCGGAATCCCGGCGTTCTTGCCAGGATCGCAGATCGATATCCGTCCTCACCGCAACCTCGACAAGTTTCTTGCCCAAGAATACGAGTTCAAGGTCCTCAAAATCACGCGTGACAAGGGGAACATCGTTCTCTCACGTCGTGCGGTTCTTCTGAGCGAGCGTGATGAACTCAGGACGGCAACTCTCAAGGTTCTCCAAGAGGGTGTGGTCATGGAAGGCGTGGTCAAGAACGTTACCGACTACGGTGCATTCATCGACCTCGGCGGTATCGACGGCCTCCTGCACATCACCGATATCTCGTGGGGACGCATCAATCATCCATCCGAGAAGCTCTCGGTTGGTCAGAGCGTTCCTGTGGTCGTGCTCAAGTACGACGGAGAGAAGGAGCGTGTCAGCCTCGGTATGAAGCAGTTGACGCCTGATCCGTGGATCACGGCTCACGAGCGATTCCCGATTGGTGGACGTGTCAAGGGTCGTGTCAAGAGCGTTACTGATTACGGTGCGTTCGTCGAGCTCGAAGAGGGCGTCGAGGGTCTCATTCACGTATCCGAGATGAGCTGGACCAAGAAGGTTCGTCACCCATCGAAGATCGTGAACGAAGGAGAGTCGGTCGAGGCGGTTATCCTCGGTATCGATTCCGAGCAACAACGCATCAGCTTGGGTCTCAAGCAGCTTCTCCCGAACCCATGGGATGATCTGCAGCGAATTCACCCGATTGGCTCTCGCGTCAAGGGCAAGGTTCGTTCGATCACCGAGTTCGGTATCTTTGTTGGTATCGAAGACGGCATCGATGGCCTCGTTCACATCTCGGATTTCTCGTGGACCAAGCGCATCAAGGATCCCAAGGAGATTCAGGAGCTCTTCAAGAAAGGTGATGATGTCGAAGCTGTGGTTCTCGACATCGACGTCTCCAATGAGCGCTTGAGCCTCGGTATCAAGCAGCTTGCAGAGGATCCATGGGACACGATTGCACAGCGTCATCCTGTCGGAACCAAGGTCAAGGGGACGGTCACAGCGATCACCGAGTTCGGTGTGTTCCTGGAGATCGAAAACGGCGTGGAAGGACTCATCCACAACTCCCAACTCGGTATCGACAAGGGACAAGAAGTGGCAGCCACGTTCCCAGTTGGTTCGCAGGTTGAAGCAGAGGTTACCAACGTCGACACTCAAGAGCGACGTATTAGCCTCAGCTCTCGCGCCATCAAGGAGCGTGCACGTAAGGATTCCTACGACACCCAGTACATGGGCGAGGAAGAGGGTCCACGTGTTACCTTCGGCGACCTTATCCGCGAGCAGATGAGGGACAAAAACTAAGCTCTATTAGCCTAGCTAACCAGTACAAACTGGTGCAGCTGGCCAGTTAGAACGGAGATGGCCGGGGGCAACCCCGGCCATTTTTTTTGTCTTTCGCTCTTGGTGAGCCCCACCGGTGCTCTAGCGTTCTCCAGAAGTCCCTACCGAAATCACGCCTTCTGGAGAACGCTATCGATTCGCGGGTGCGAATCAAAGCACTAACCTACAGTGATGTTGACCAAAAGCCTTGCCAGTTTTACTGGCACGGACTTTTGCACATCGCTATAGGGGTGGAGCCGGCAGTTTGTGCTGTTTACAGCAGCGAGTTCAATGTACAGTTGCCTTTAACGGACTGCGAAAAAATGGCTTCGTAGCGGAAGATAGGATTTCGCAGCCAAAGAGCTTTTTTTCATAGCCTGTTACGTGAAAACCTCCATAGGACGAGGAAGCGCTATGCCTCCGGTAATCAAAATTCTGCAGATTGTCATCGCTCTTGGCCTCTTGAATGTGTGGCTGGTTCGCTCAAAGGTCGAAACTCCGTATCGAGGTGGCGGCGCTAAAACGCTCTGGGAAGAGTTCAGGGTGTACGGGCTCCCCTCCTGGAGCTTCTTCCTGGTAGGCGTCTGCAAAGTGGGTCTCGCTCTGCTGCTTCTCATCGGAGTTTGGGTTCCTTCGCTCACTGCCCCAGCCGCGGCAGGGATAGTTTTTCTCATGGCCGTAGCCGTTGCTATGCACGCCAAGGTAGGAGATCCCATCCGCAAGGCAGCTCCCGCCGCGTTTATGTTCGTATGTGCGTCGGTAGTGGCGCTTGTGTAGCGGAGCGAGGCGCGGACTCAAGCGGTACGAGCAGGTAATCGGTGTTCAGATCGTTCTGTACACTGGTAACGAACTGCTCTCGTGAAAGTGCCGGTTGGTCGAGTAGCCAGTCTCTCGCCGTGAACACCTGCATACCGAGGAGATCGGTGACCGTGCTCCAAAAATCACTGTATGTTTCATGATAGTTCGGAGCCCCCCATTTGTGGTGCTCGCACCAGATCGCCGGCCGATCTCGAAGGATCGTTTCGACCGCTCCGCGTAGAACAGCTAGTTCGCCGCCTTCGACATCTATCTTGATAAAGTCCACCGGCCTTCTTGTGTCTAGAGCCTTATCGAGGGAGGTCACCTCGACGCGCAATTCACGAATCTCTGGCCGCAGGGAGGCAAAGTCGCGGCGAGCGAGGCCGCTTAACCCTGGTGTCTTCGGATAAAAAAAGAAAGTGGTTTCTCCGGAATGGTCGGAGAGCGCAACCTGTTTTACGTCGACGCGCTGGCCCCACGTAGTGCGCAACTTTGCGGCCATCTCCGGGATGGGCTCGAAACACACATGCTCCCCGTGGGGAGCGCATCCGATCACTCTCTTAAGGAATGCCCCTCTATGGGTGCCGACATCTACACAGTTAGATCTATCAGAGAGGAGCCTACGCAGGACGAAGATACCGAGTAGCTCATTCGAAAAAGAACGAAATGGAAGATGTTTATCCAAGAACAACGCCAACAGCTCCCCTGCGTTGTTTGGAAGAGCCCCCACTGTCGTACTCAATGCGGAACTCCCCCACCGTTTGGCGACACTAAGGAGCAATGAGCGCTCCGCCATCGCATCCGGCATTGCCTGGATATCTTGTGAGGAATTGGTGGTCATGTGGGCCTTGCCCTGGAGCGCAAGGAGCTCGTCAGGTTTCAGCTCGGGCTTTGATGGAATGACAAGGTCACTGTGCTGGTGGTCTGTATCACCCGGACGGTCGGTGCCACCTGCAGGGCCTTCCGTCGAGCTCGCTTGAGACGATCGAGGGGCGAATGTGCCGCCTTTTGGTGCGTCACTGCCATTGAGTGTTTGGCGAAAAATCATGCGCAGCTTCTCTTCCGAACAATATACCTACACAGATATAGCTGATAGCTAGCTCCAATTGATAGGTATGGCCATGTCGGCGCAAAGGGTCGCAAGCTGTAGCGGACAAATCCAAGCTTAGACAGTCAAGTGGTTACACCTAAGACCAGGCAGCCATCGACCTCAAACACCACCGGGCTCAAGCGGAGGGGAGCGGCCCGTCAATCGAGCGTACTGGTCACGAAGGAGAGGTGTTTTAGGTCGCAGGTCGCTCAGAAGAGCTTCCCAGCGCGCGTGCAACGAGGTCTGCCAACTGCGTCGGTGTAAAAGGCTTCGAGATGAAACCCTGCAGCCCGAGGCCGCGAGCCTCGGAAACCTCCTCATTCGTTGCATGCCCCGACATGAGGATAAACGGAACCATCAAATCAGACTGCCTGACATTTCTGAGCAGCTCCGCCCCTGATAACTCAGGCATACGCATATCTGACAAAACGAGGTCAACCGGGGGCTTTGTGGCCAAATAGCTCAAAGCGGCTCTCGGGGTATCAAACGGCGAAACCTCGCACTTCAAGGCCTGCAACAGGAGGGTCAAGGCGCGCAAGACCCCCGGTTCGTCGTCGACGAGAACTATCTTCAGGCCGCCAAGGACGTCCAGACCCGTGGCGCCCGATACTGGAGGGTGAGAGCCGATCGTGCGATTGTCCATATACTTGGGATGCCGCAGCAGCTCGATCTACGCTCTAAGGGCACGATTTTTTTCTAGTAACTGCCCCGCTCGGTCGCACATACAGGTTAACCCGAGCCCCTGATGGGGGCCTGAAGGATTTTCAGAGGGTCATATTTACCCGAGGCCGGCAGCATGGTTTTATCTCATGTTATGGGCTACGCCGTCGTCAAAACTGAACTCTCCCCAATGATGCAGCGCTACGTGGAATACAAGGAGCGCTACCCCGACGCACTCCTGTTCTTCCAGGTTGGAGATTTCTACGAGCTGTTCTTCGAGGACGCCGTAACCGTGGCGAAGGCACTCAACCTAACTTTGACCTCGCGCGACAAGAACGCCCCAAACCCCATCCCGATGTGCGGCGTTCCGCTCTCTGTTATCGACGGCTATGTGGATCGCCTCCTCCCTCAAGGCTTCTCCGTGGCGATCGTCACGCAGAGCGGGTCGGGGCAGGGGGTCGACCGCGCACTCGAGCGCTTTGTTACCCCCGGAATGCGGCTGTTCAACTCGGTGGCTTCCGATGCGGCCGAGAGCCTTATCGCCGCAGTAGCCCTCGACCCAGGCGCGGCGAGTGGCGCTATTGCATGTACCGACCCGCAGACCGGCATCGTACGCGTGAAGGACGCTATCGAGGTGGCATCACTCGCTCGGGAGCTTGCCAACCTGATGGTACGCGAGGTCGTGCTGCCGCGTTCTTCGCACGGCGAGAAGCTCGATCGGCGCTCGTCGTGGGTTCGGGCGATTGAGGGAACCATCAACTCAAACGCACTCAAATTCAGGCTAGAACCGACTACATCGAGCGACTCTGACTATGCCGTGAGCGACGCAGCCCGCACAGAGATTCACAGCCTCTCGCCGACCGGAAAGCGCGCGGTGCGACTACTCCTCAGCTACGTCGACGAGGTATCGCTCGGTAACCCGATCCCTGTCAGGGAGGTGTCGCTGCTCCGAGCAGCAGGCTCGGTCATCATCGATGCAGCGACACGACGCAATCTCGAGCTTGTGCAGAACACCCGCGATGGCTCCGCATCTGGCTCGCTGTACGGATTTTTGAACCGCACTGCTACGCCCGGTGGCGCTCGACTCTTGAGGAATTGGGTATTGGGGCCGTTAACCTCTATCGACGCTATTACAGCGCGACACTCTTCGGTGCGAGAGCTGCTAGCCTCATACAGCGAGACCTCGGCAGCCCTTCAGGGCCTCAGCGACCTCGAACGGCTAGCAGCCCGAATTCAGATCGGAATCGCATCCCCCAAGGACCTGGGGGCGGTGAGAGATACCTTCGAACGCCTCCCCCGGCTTCGTGATGTGCTGTCAAGGTGCCGCGCCGCGCTCTTGCAGGACGTATGTGAGGCTCTTGAGCCCCCCAAGGACGCCGTGTCGCTGCTGCGTGATTCGCTGGTTGATACGCCGCCACACCACACCAATGAGGGGGAGATAATCCGCCCTGGGTACGACCAGGAACTGGACGAGATTCGCACGCTGCGAACCCACGCTGACGAGTGGCGAGCGAGCTTTGAGCAGCGTGAACGTCAGGCCAGTGGCATTAACACCTTGAAGGTCAAATCGAACAACGTGATCGGCTTCTTCATCGAGGTGCCGACCTCACAAGGGACCAAGGCTCCAGCCCACTATCAACGCAGGCAGAGCACTGCTAATGCGGAGCGCTTCACGACTCCCGAGCTTAAACAGCACGAAGACGCAGTCGTTACAGCGCTCGACAGGCAGATTAGGCGCGAGCAGCAGCTCTTCAGCGACGTCCGCCAGAAGATGTTCGAACACGTAGATACTCTCCGGGTCATCGCGGCCGCTCTGGCACAACTCGATGTATTGAGCTCCTTGGCAGAGGTGGCCGAGCGGTGCGGGTGGGTGGCACCCTCGCTCTACGATGCGTCAACCTTGCAGATAACGAAGGGGCGCCACCCGATCATCGCCGACCTCTTAGAGGGAGCATTCATACCGAACTCGGTTTCATTCCCTGAGGGTGGTGCAACCTGTTACATCGTGACCGGACCGAATATGGGTGGAAAATCGACCTATCTTCGTCAAGCTGCGCTGATCGTGATCCTCGCGCAGATCGGCTCCTTCGTCCCCGCGCAAGCTGCACAGATAGGGCTCGTTGATCGTATCTTCGCTCGCTTGGGTGCAGCTGACGATCTCCATGAAGGCGAGTCGACTTTCATGGTCGAGATGCGCGAGGCAGCGCAGATTCTCGCTCACGCCTCATCGCGCTCGCTGGTCCTAATAGACGAGCTGGGTCGAGGCACAGCGACCACCGATGGCCTCTCCCTAGCACATGCCATCGTCGAGCAACTCGTGAACGTCATCGGGTGTCGAACCCTCTTTGCCACGCACTATCACGAGCTCACGCGCCTCGCCGATGAAGCTTCGTCGAAGGTTCAGAACCTTTCGGTGGGCTCGGTGGAAGAGGAGGATAGAGTTGTCTTCACGCACGAGATTCAAGCCGGACCAGCCCCGCGCTCCTACGGTCTCGAAGTGGCCAAGCTCTCAGGGCTCCCGCAGAACGTGATTACACGCGCCTACGAACTCCTGTCGCTCACGCCTCAGCCCGAAGCCTCGGCGCGCAGCAGGGAAACCGCGCGGCAAATTGGGCTCTTTAACGCTCCTCAGCCACCTAAGAGAGACCCCAAGATCGAGCGATTGCTCGCTTCTCTCGAGGCGCTGGATATCGACGCGATGACGCCGAGGGACGCCCTGTCCACACTGTACGATCTCAAAGGGATTATAGCTCGCAAAGCTTGAGATATAGCTGCGATAGGCTGATTGCAGCCTGCCATCCAAGGGGGTATCCTCTCGACTGGCAGGGAGAAGAACTACGACTCGCTTTATCGTTGAGATTCGAGGTTTCGCCGAGCCCCCGAGGGAGAAGAATGAGACCTTTGTGCTTTTATTCCCGTGAATTGAAGCGACTCTTCGTGTCGTCTCTGACGATCTGCGCGCTCGTCTATCCGCTCGGTGCGTCCAGCGATTCACTCAGCACGTCTCCGACTGCCGCCATACGCTCCGAGTACACCAGACTCAGGAACGTAGACCCAGAGACCGACGATCCAGTCCACACCGAGGCGTGGGAGATCCTGGCTCAAAGGATCCGCGAGTTCGTTGCTCGGACTTCTATGCCGACAGAAGCCCCTCGTGTGCGCATAGACGGCGCCGATGTGAACCTACGGCTGTGGCGCGCTATGCGCAAGGAGCGGCTTCTTCATGAAGCAGCAGGCCTCATACAGCCGATACTCCAATCCTCCTCGCGTACCCCGGAGTATTTCGAGGCGGCGCTGGCCCAGGGAGACATCGAGGTATGCGCCGCTCGCTCGCTAAAAGAGGCGGCTCGTTGGTATCGCGAAGCCCTTGGGGGGAGCGCGACGATTTCTCGTCGAGCCGAACAGCGACTCCTCGGGCTCACATTGGACACCTTCGACCACTTCGTACCTGCACCTGAGATAGAGCAACCTCGACCGCTTCAACGGGTCAGAGGGCGGCGCATCGCCCCTGCGCGCTCAGTCGTCATCGACCCCGGACACGGCGGCGACGATTCAGGAGCTGTCGGAGAGCGGAGCTTGCTTGAGAAGGACGTGACGCTCGACCTCGGATTTCGACTACGTGATACACTTGAGAGCAAACACGGCATACGGGTCATACTCACCCGCAGTGAGGATGTGTTCGTCCCACTGGCGCGGCGTACGGCGATAGCTAACAACAGCGGCGCAAAGGTGTTCGTCAGTCTGCACACAAACGCCAGCCCCGCGCATCAGTTGCACGGTCTAGAGACATACTACCTCGACAACGCCGACGATCAGGCCAGCCGCAAGCTCGCCGAGCGAGAGAACAGTGTGCCCTCGGGGGGAGACCTCGACGACCTCTCGTTCATTGTGAGCGACCTGATTCAGAGCGGAAAAATTGAGGATTCTATTCGTCTAAGTCGTGTTGTAGACGACTCTCTACAGCGGCGAGTCTTACCGGCATACGCAGAAGGGCGCTCGCGTGGCGTAAAGAAGGCTCCGTTTTTCGTTCTCGTTGGAGCTCATATGCCGTGCTCTCTACTTGAGCTATTCTTTATAGACCATCCCAAGGACGCTGAACGCCTGGCGAGCGACGGCTTTCGAGATCTTCTCGCGCACTCACTCGCCGACGCAATCGCAGCCTTCTTGGATGGAGCGGGCGCGAGCAGCGCAGTAAGACATAGCGCCGTTGCCAACGCTGACCAACGAAAAGCCGGTAGTCGCTCACGGACGGGAAAGAAGAGGTAGTATGTTGTCGATCGCAACCGTAGTTGTCACTCCATTCATGCAAAACGCGCGCATTCTGACCTGCGACGAGACGAAGACCACTGTAATTGTGGACCCCGGCGGGGAGCCGGACAGAATCATCGCGGAGCTGCACGACCGAGACCTCTCGTGCTCGCAGATCTGGCTCACGCACTCGCACCTCGACCACTGCGGAGCGGTGCTTCCGTTGATGGAGAGTTTGGGGGCCCCTCTCGTGGCTCACCCAGGCGAGGAAGCCATGCGCAGCCGGGTACGGTCAATCGCACAGATGTACGGGCTGCCCGCGTCTGAATGGTTCGACTGTCCAGAGCCATCGATAGCGATCCACGGGGGCGAGGTGCTCGCGCTCGGAAATCTACACGCCGAGGTGCTCTTTACTCCGGGACACTCCCCAGGACATGTGAGTTTTTATTTTCGGAGCGAGAAGGTTCTCGTCAGTGGAGACACGCTGTTTGCCAGCTCAATCGGACGAACGGACCTCCCGGGAGGTGACCACGACACCTTGATCAAAAGCATCAAGGACAAGCTCCTCACCCTCGATGACGATGTGCGGATCTTGAGCGGTCACGGCGATGACACTACCGTTGGTCAAGAGCGACGAAACAACCCATTTCTGGCGTGAGGAAACATGAGTGAGGCGATGGAGAAAAGACGCATAGTACTCGGAGTAACCGGCTCGATAGCGGCATACAAGAGCGCCGAGCTCGCTCGTTACATGATAACACGCGGCTACGAGGTGCGGGTCGTCATGACCGATTCTGCCAGCAAATTCATTACGCCGCTCACCTTCGAATCGATAACAGGACAACCGGTCACAACCGAGTTTTGGAGCGAGACACAACCAGGCGCGATCGGACACATCGCCTTGGCCGATTGGGCTGACGTGTTCGTCGTAGCGCCCGCATCGGCTGACTTTCTCGCCAAGCTGGCGCACGGTTTCGGAGATTCACCCCTGCTGGCGGTGGCTCTCGCTACGAAAGCACCGGTGGTCATTGCACCGGCGATGAACGTGAACATGCTGTCGCATCCGCAGACTCAAGCCAACATCGAACATCTACGACAGCGAGGTGTGCAGTTCGTCGAGCCGGACTCAGGGCCACTAGCATGCGGCTGGGAAGGGAAGGGGCGACTTGCGCATCACCGAGAGATATTCTTCCACGTTCGTAGAGCGCTAACCGCGCACGACTTTGCGGGACGGAGGATCCTTATCGCCACAGGGCCGACTAGGGAGGCTATCGATCCCGTACGCTTCATCTCGAATCGCTCCTCTGGAAAGATGGGGATGGCACTTGCTGTCGAGGCGTTCCGCAGAGGGGCACACGTCACCCTCGTCCACGGACCATTACCGATCTCGGTAAAGGTGCCGCGCGATGTTGAATGCGTTCCGGTGGTCTCAGCTCAGGAGATGCACAATGCAGTCGTACACCGCGCATTCCCCGAAGTAGGGGGTGAATCGCCCTACGATACGGTTATCATGGCAGCCGCTGTCGCCGATTACAGACCGGAGTCTGCCCAGGAAC
This sequence comes from Bdellovibrionota bacterium, assembly GCA_044337105.1. GTDB lineage: Bacteria > Bdellovibrionota_C > UBA2361 > UBA2361 > OMII01 > OMII01. The sequence continues at coordinate 11,119 of JBIIOE010000074.1, forward strand.
ACAAGGTCAAGAAGGCGTCCGCTCCCACGGCGATACAGATCGCTTCGAACCCCGACATCCTCCAGGATCTGGGTGCACGCAAGGCAAGCGCACGCTTTCCGACACTGGTCGGTTTTGCTGTCGAGACCGGCGAGGTAGAGGATCTTTTGGCTGAGGTGCGACGCAAGCTCAATCAAAAGAATGCGGATCTGATGATCGGAAACCTCGCGCAAGATTCGTTCGATCTCGATACGAATCGGGTCTGGTTAATCAATCGCGCGGGCAGAGAGCAAGAGATCTCCACCACCTACAAGAGCCGCATAGCGGTTCGCATCTTCGACGCAATCGCCAAGTTGTATTAGAGGCACCCGGAACCGAATGAGTGACGCCCGACCGAACAGCCCAGAGAAACTCGCTCGCTACCTCGACAGGGTCAGGGGCGCCTACCGGTACGGAATCCCTCAAGCTGCGATCCGTGCCGCCTCACCTGGCGTCGAGGAGGTTGTACTCGCACCACCAGTCTCCTTCATCGTAGTGCACGCATCGGAGGCCTTACCCTCTGAGCACCAAGCGCTTGTCGACTCAATTGCAATCAAAGGGCTCAAGCTTGCGCTCGAACAGACCGCTCGACGGGTAGTGACAAGCGACGTGGAACTGCGAACCGCCCTGGAAGAACATGCTGGCTACAAGGGAGTATTGATAGTTCTCGGTGCCGAGAATCCAGACGGTAGACTGGAGAATGTTGGCGAAGCGTGTGTGTTGTACTCCCACTCCTTGACAGCGGTCGCAACCGATCCTGCGGTCAAGCGCGCCTTCTGGGGTCATCTCCAGACGGTGCTCGCAAGGCTCGCGTAAGATGATCTACGGGATCGCCATCCTCCTACTGGTGCTGGTGGTGTGGTATCTGGCTTCGTATGGCCTGCCAGTAACGAGTGCAGATGGCGACCTGGCGGGGATGCTCGGGCTCGAAGGGACTGCTCTAGAGACTTTTTCGGAGGCCGGAAGGGTGTTTGTGCGAGGAGAGGAGTGGAAAGCCTCAGCTGTGCATGGCATCATCGAGACCGGAGCGCCCGTCAAGATAGTGGGCTACAGACACGGTATGGTGCTCCTGGTAGAAGCGCTTCGATAACGGCAACAAAACGGAGGTAAGAAATGGCGGCAGGACCCATCGTTCTTCTGGTGATAGCGCTCGGAGCGCTTGCTTTTTTCAGCACTTACGCCATTCGCGCCTATGAACGCGCCGTGGTGCTCAGGTTCGGAGTGTTTCACGGAATCCGTGGGCCAGGGCTACGATTCATCATCCCCTTCGCAGATGAACTGACCCGCGTTGATCAACGCATGGTCACCATGGATATCCCGCCGCAAGACATCATCACCAAGGATAACGTATCTATCAAAGTGAACGCAGTCCTTAACTTCAGGGTGATAGACCCCTCGAAAGCAATCCTGACGGTCGAGAACTACCTCTACGCAACTAGCCAAATAGCCCAAACTACCCTACGTAGCGTGTGCGGCGAAGCGGAGCTCGACGACCTTCTCTCCAAGCGTGACGAGATTAATCACCACATTCAAGAGATCATCGACCGACAGACCGATCCATGGGGCATCAAGGTCTCGCTCGTTGCGATCAAGGACATCGACCTTCCTCAAGAGATGCGTCGCGCTATGGCAAAGCAGGCGGAAGCTGAGCGTGAGCGTCGGGCGAAGATAATTCAGGCAGAGGGTGAATACCAAGCAGCAGAGAAACTGACTGCGGCTGCGGGGATTATGTCAAAGGAGCCCGGGGCGATTCAGCTACGCTACCTAGAGACCCTCAAGCAGATCTCGGTAGAGAACAGTTCAACCGTGCTGTTTCCTATGCCCATAAATCTCCTCGAGGTCTTCACCAAGCGCACCGGAGATTCATAAAGGCCGACGCAAGCACAGCAGGCAGGACAGATGAACACCCCATTTGCAGAGACCGCACCTCACGCGTTCACATATGAGCTACCGCCAGAGCGCATCGCTCAACGTCCGGTTCATCCGCCGGATGCTGCGCGCATGATGGTGATCGATCGTAACGAACGCCGCGTTCGGCACCTGACTTTTCGCGATTTCCCGAGCCTCTTGCAACCGAGTGACCACCTCGTCTTCAACGACACTCGGGTCATACCGGCGCGCTTCTTCGGTACGCTGGCCGGCAAGCCCGATAGCCACGTGGAGCTGTTGCTCCTGCGGGAGGAGGGGCCGCACCGCTGGCTCTGTCTGGGACGTCCGCTCCGGAAGATACGGGGCGCAACAGCGGTGGTCTTCAGCGAGAAGCTGTATGCGCGCATAGTAAGCTCTCCTTCGCCAGATCGAGTGATAGTCGAGTTTCGCACCGATTCGACTACGCCAGTCGTAGATCTCATTCGCGAGCATGGAGTGATGCCAATCCCTCCCTATATCCGCGATGGTCACGCGGACGAGCAGGATACAGTCGACTACCAGACGATCTTTGCAGAGAGGGAGGGATCGGTGGCCGCTCCGACAGCATCGCTCCACTTTACACCTGAGCTATTGAGCGCCATTACAGACGGGGTCGGTTGTTCTATCTCGCGCATTACTCTGCACGTTGGCAGCGCCAGCTTCCTTCCGGTTCTCGTCGACGGAGTGTTGCGCCCACCTGGAACGGAGCAGTTCTCGGTCCCTGCTGAGACCATCTCCGCGCTACAGGACACAAGGGCGCGCGGCGGACGCGTCATTGCAGTCGGGACGACCGTCGTTCGAGCACTTGAGAGTGCTGTGCGTACGGGCGGAACCACCGGTATGCAAGACACCCAACTCTTTATTCAGCCAGGGTTTCAATTCGACCTCGTTTCCACGGTGATAACTAACTTCCACCAACCAGGTACGACGCACCTCCTGTTGGTGGAGGCGTTGCTCGGAGAGGAGCTGCTGGAACAGGCGTATACCTCTGCCCTAGAAGGTGACTACCGATTTTTGAGCTACGGTGACGGGATGGTGATCATATGAGTTCGCGATATGAAAAGAAGTGCGCAGTGGGAGCAGCCCGGCGCGGGAGCTTCACTACCCGCACAGGTACCTTTCAAACACCGACCTTCATGCCCGTAGGAACTCGTGGTTCGGTCAAAGGGGTAGACGTTGAACGACTCGCCGAATGTGGCGCAGAGGTAATGCTGGTCAATACCTACCACCTGTGGCTTCGTCCCGGTCACGAGCGGGTCAAGCGACTCGGAGGGATTCACGCCTTCACCGGCTGGAAGGGCCCAATCCTCAGTGACTCTGGTGGTTTTCAGGTATTCAGCCTCAAGAGCATACGTACGATCACGGAGGAGGGGATAGAGTTTCGCTCGCATATCGACGGCTCCAAGCAGTTCCTGAGCCCGGAGAAGTCAATCGAGATCCAACAGACGCTAGGAGTAGACATCGCCATGGCGCTCGACGAGTGCCCTGCAAGTAACCTCTCCTTTGAGGCATTCGAACGCTCGCTCGAGATGACCCATCGCTGGGCGAAGCGCTCCCTTGCAGCGCGTTCCGACGACTCGATGTGTATGTTCGGAATTACGCAGGGTGGCTGCCACAAGGATCTTCGCACGCGCTCGGCGGAACAAATCGGCTCGCTCCCCTTCGACGGCTACGCAATCGGCGGGGTCAGCGTGGGGGAACCCAAGGATGCGATGTACGAGGTGTTGAGCTATCACGTCGATCAACTCCCTCACGACGGGGTTCATTATCTCATGGGGGTAGGTACCCCCGAAGACATCATCGAGGCGGTCTCTCGCGGGGTTGATATGTTCGACTGTGTCATGCCCACGCGCTCGGGAAGATTCGGTAGAGTTTTCGTGGAAGCAGATGAACCGTTTTTCAACATCAAGAACGCTCGGCACGCAGACGACACCTCGCCAATTGATCCGAGCTGCTCCTGTTTGGCATGCAGACACTATTCGCGCGCCTACATTCAGCACCTCTTCAAGGTGGGCGAGATGCTCGGACCTCAGCTAGCCAGTATCCACAACTTGACCCACTACCAAAATCTCATGGCACGAATCAGGAGTTCCCTTGAAGAGGGGACCTTTGAAGCGCTATACGCCACCATGAAGGCACGTTGGAACCGCTTCGATTTTCATCAGATGGCTGGGGGAGAGGCGTAGCTAGCGACTACGGCGTGTGACGTTCGTAGCACTACAGAAGTAAGGAGAGCTCCTTGGAGATGACGCCCCGACATTACTACAGCCTCGTACTACTAGCTCTCTGGGCGGCTTCATTCGGCTTCATCGGATGTACTCCCGCGTTTGCCGACAACGAAGTTGTCTTCCTTCTACGAGCCAAAGGCAATCCGTACTGGAAAAGCGTGGCAGCAGCTGTGTAAGAGACGGGGAGGGAGAAGGGGGTAAAAACTATCGTGTACGAGGGACAGAGCGACAGCTCCGCCGAGGAGCCCCTCAATACCTGCTTGGTGGCCATTCAGCGACGTCCGAAGTTTCTCGCAATCGTTGCAGCAACCACGAGTGTCGGCATTCAGTGCCTCAAAAATGCACAGAAAGCTGGAATTCCGATTGCTGAGCTTGATGCCTCAATTACAATTCCTGAAGCTGAGAAAGCAGGCCTCAGGTTGGCCTTCTCCGTAGGCTCTGACAATCTCGAGATCGGTAGAAAGGCTGCCCAGTACACCAAGGAGGTGTTCCCACAAGGAGCGATACGTATCGTCGTATTGGAGGGTGCCGTAGGAAGTGAGCCGGGTCGCTTGCGCGTCGAAGGGTTTCGCAGCGGTATCGCCGCATTCCTCCCCCAAGCGACGATCGTTGCTTCAATCTCTGCTGATTGGGATCGACTGAAAGCAATGACGGTTACGACAGATCTGCTTGAGCGGTTCCCGAAGATCGATCTCATCTTTGCGGCAAATGATCAGATGGCTCTCGGAGCAGTCGAAGCGCTCAAGACCAAGCACCGAATCAAGGAGACGAAGGTAATCGGAGTAGACGGAACGCTCGATGCCCGTCGAGCGGTGACAGCGGGTGAGCTGTCGGCAACGGTAGCCCAGGTTCCGTATCTGCTCGGCAAACGAGCTGTGGAGCTGGCGGTTGATGTGCTCGAAGGGAAACATGTTCAGATGAGGGAGATAACGGATACCCCCGTACTGACGCCAAGAATCCTCGCGGATAGCAACTCTCCAGAATTACGCTATGTTCGATAACCTCTTCCTACGCCGACGACTCGCCCGATTCAGCTCCCTGCGGTGCCTACTCTTCTTTGCTGTGCTCGTGACGACGTTCTCCTTTCTGTCGCCGCACTTCCTCTCGCGCTCGAATTTCGACAATATCCTCGCTGCCTCTGCGGTCACGGGACTGCTCGCAATCGGTAGCACCTTTGTTATCGGAAGTGGCGGCATAGATCTCTCGATTGCATCGGTGATGGCGCTGTCTGGTACGGTCTGTGCCTCTCTTGTACAGAACTCCGCGCTCGGACCTTTTGCCGCTTTCGCCATCTGTGTCGGGACGGCTGGCTTTAGCGGAGCGCTCACAGGGCTTCTCGTGAATATTACCAAAGCCCCAAGCTTCATCGTAACGCTCGGCATGCTTAGTGTGGCCCGTGCCATCGCATACATCGTGGCTGGTGGAATACCGATTTACGGGCTTCCCGAATCCGTTACCTATGTAGGACAGGGAGAATTTTTCGGTATATCACTACCTGTGCTTCTCTTTTTGAGTGCCAGCCTCGTGGCTGTGTTTATTCTGCGGCAGACGGTCTTTGGCATACAGACGCTACTTTTGGGCGACAACCCGAGCGCCGCGGAAGCTGCGGGGATCAACGCGAATACGATCCGTTTGAAGGTACACATGTTGTGTGGTGTATTCTCCGGTATCGCGGGATACGTCTTTATGGCGCGGACTAATGCCGGAGATCCAACGGCGGGTCAGAATTACGAGCTCCTGGCTATAACTGCCGTGATCTTGGGGGGAACCAAGCTTTTTGGAGGGCGTGCCACCATCTTTGGCACGGCTATTGGAGCCGCCTGTCTTGGAACACTTCAAAACGGCCTCAATCTCCTCGCTGTCAGCAGCTACTACCAAGTTCTTTTCGTTGGAGTGGTCCTGATTGGTGCAGCTTTACTTGAGCGATTTGGAGGTGACGCCTGATGCTGCGCGCTGAGTCGATTTCCAAAAGCTACGGTTCGGTTACTGTCAACACCAACATATCCCTCCAGTTTGAGAGCGGCACAGTGACAGCAATTGTCGGTGACAATGGTGCCGGCAAGAGCACGCTCCTCAAGATCCTTGCTGGCCTTCTGAGACCGGACTCGGGCCAGGTCTCCCTTGCGGGTACGACTCTCACGAAGGCCATTCCGCGCCTTTACCGTTCCGCTGGAATCGAGATGGTGTATCAGAACCTCGCCCTCGCGAAGAACCACGATGTTATCACGAACCTGTTCGCGGGCCGCGAAATCACGACATGCCTGAAAACTCTCGATCGCACTACGATGCGAAAACAGGCGCAACAGATATTGGATTCACTGGGAGTACAACTTACAGATCTCGATGCCGCTGTTGGAAGCTACTCAGGGGGCCAACAGCAGAGCATAGCGATCGCCCGTGCTTTGCTCTTCGATCCCAAGGTTCTTCTGTTCGACGAACCAACTGCGGCACTTGGCGCTCGTGAAGTACGTAGAGTACTCGAAATAATTCGGGAGCAGGCACGTGCTGGTCGGGTGATCGTCTTCGTAAGCCACAGACTCAACGATGTCATGGAGATCTCGGATCGTATAGTGGTGCTGAGGAAGGGCAGAGTGTATTCCGACGATCCGACTGGAAGCCTCTCACTCGGTTCGGTGATAGAGCGTATCGTCAGCTGACGAGGTTCCCCAGCATGAGAGCGAGGGTCAGATGTGTCATTCGATTTCAGGCCAAGAAGTTGTGTCCGCCCTAGGTGAGGCTCTTGGGGCACAGCTTATCTCCGAGCGCGATAGGTCCTTCTCGGGCAGCTGTTCGACGATTGACAGCTTTTTAAGTCCTT
>JBIIOE010000075.1:0-18029 GCA_044337105.1 Bdellovibrionota bacterium
CGTGCACGAGCACGTTCACGTGGAAAGGCGCGATTTATAGGTCAAACAAGGGCTTACGCTGTCTCCAAGCTCGCTATCACCCACTCTAAAACGCGATGAGCCATAAAAAAAGCCGCCCCTCCCTCCGCGTGCGCCCTCTTAAAGGGCTTCGAGGAGTGAGGGACGGCGTGGCTGGCGTCCGCAAGCTTAACGCTTAGCCTGCTGCCGCAGCACAGTCTGGGTCTACCAATCCACCACCGGCGCTATCCCATCTGCAAACCCTGGTAGTCGCCTGAGCGTGAGAAGTAGAAGCCGTAAAGCTGCTACCGCTAGGCGTCAAGGTGAAGGTCATCCCCGCAGTCCCGGCGCGAAATCCTGGGAGACCTGGGCAGGGGGCATCGGTGGAACCAGGCGCTACACATGATGCGATGGTGGTGTAGGTGCCGTTCTCTGCGAAGTCGGCCTCGGCGGCTGCCGCCAAATTGCGTAGATCGCTCTTTGCATTCGCCACGTAAGCGCCTTCTTTGTAGCTGGAGTAACGCGGAATGGCGATGGCAGCCAATATTCCGATGATCGCGACCACAACCAACAACTCAATTAACGTGAAACCTTTTTCGTTCTTCATCACCTGACTCTCCCGACGTACTACTGTGACCAAATGACGTTGGGCCTGCCCGTTCTCCTCATCGCGGTATCGATGTACCGCGGTGGGGTTAGCTGCACAGTGCCCGACATGTTCTTCCTTTAGTGCAAATCGGATGCCAGCGAAGTTTTATTGAGCACTTTTCGGTTGCAGTCGTAAATTGAGTAGGTTACCCGAGTCGCAGTCGCGACTGTTCACTGGTGCGGTGCGCAAAAAGTTTCGGAGTGGGAGCCGCTATTCCCAGTCTTGTGTGGTTCGTGTTGAGAGGACCAGGTAGGGCGATAGAAACTCGCCCGGTCAGCGAACCGACCAAGTGATTGTGGGCATGCGACCTAGCCTTTTCGCAGTGAGACAGTGGGATCGTGTGAGTCGGTGGTGAATACGAGGGATTTAGACGCCGACCACGTCACCCATGCCGAAGATCGGAAGGTACATCGCTACGACCAGGATCCCCACGATCAGTCCTAATACGACGATCATAATCGGTTCGATCGATTGTTTGAGTGTGGCTACAGCAGTGTCGACCTCTTGCTCGTAGAATTCGGCTATCTTGTTGAGCATGGCATCCAGGGCACCCGTAGATTCCCCTACACTAATCATCTGCACCACCATGGGCGGAAATATCTTAGAGGCTTGTAAAGGGTCTGCCATCGTCTGCCCCTCTGAGATGGCAAGTCGCACACGCTGCACCTCGTGCTCGACTACCTTGTTTCCCGCTGTGCGACAGCAGATGCTAAGGGCCTCCAGGATCGGTACCCCCGAGCTTAGCATCGTTCCCAGAGTGCGGCTGAAACGAGCTATCGATACTTTCTTTATTAAGTTGCCGAACACCGGAAGTTTTAAAGCGACCGGGTGAATGATCTGTTGTCCTGCACTGGTCTTGAGTGCTCGAAAGAAGATAGTGAGCAGGGCGGCGAGCGTTGAAAAAATGACCAGCCACCACTGTACCATGAAGTCGGAGATGTTCATGACAACTTGAGTCAGTCCGGGAAGCTGCATCCCCGACCCGCTGTAAAGATCTCGGAAGGTGGGAATAACGAACACCAAAAGAATCGCGGTAACGATCGTTGCTACGGATATTACTATCGCAGGATAGATCATCGCCGTTTTTATCTCTCGGCGGAGTTTTTGGGACTTTTCCATGTACACCGAGAGCCGTTCGAGGATCGAATCGAGAATACCTCCGCTCTCTCCGGCAGCAATCATGTTGACGTACAGATCGTCGAAAGCTTTTGGATACTTACGCATGCCTTGACTGAGGGTTCCACCCGTTTCGACGGTTTCCTTCACGCCAGCCAACATCTTCTTGAACGCCTTGTTTTCATGTTGCTTCGAAAGCACGTCGAGCGCCTGAACGATAGGAAGCCCTGAATCGATCATGGTGGCAAATTGGCGGGTGAACACTACGACGTCTTTGCCCGTGACGCGCGGCCCTAGTCCGGGGATCTTTATTTCACGCCGTAGGCCAACGCTCTTTTCGCGTATCTTGTCGGGGCTAGGCGTGATCCGCTTCCCTTTGAGTATGTTGAATACTGTCTGGAGATCCCGGGCGTCAATCTCGCCGGTGATTCGTTGTCCGGTGATATCCCGTCCTTCGTAGAGAAATACAGGCATGGATCTCCATCGTGCTGAGGGGTGTCGTCGCTAGTCAGGTTCGGCCTTTTTGGATAGCCCCTTTACGATGTGTGGCGTAAAAGTTGCGTGCTCAAAAGTGTAATGGAATATCGGAAAAATGTGCGGAGTGTTGCGCCCTAACCACGAAGAAGTTTCTTGATACTGAAACATCAATCCGCTTTGGTAGTCCTAAGAATCTCTTCCAAAGTTGTTACTCCTTCCCGCAATCGGGCAAGCCCTGCTTTCCTGAGTGTCGTCATCCCTAATCTGATAGCGGCGCGTTTGATGTCGAGGGCCGTGGCTCCCGTTAATATGAGCTGTTTCAGCTCCTCGCATATAGGCATGACTTCGTACAACGCGATACGGCCACGATAGCCGGTGTCTGCACATCTCTGACAACCTACGCTTTTTTTTATCCGCAGGGAGTCAGCTTCGCTGGCGGGAATACCAACGTTAATCAAAGCCTCCTTTGGGGGGCGGAATTCCTCGCAGCAGTGCGCGCAGACGCGACGAGCTAGTCGTTGAGCAACGACGAGGTTTACGGAGGATGACACAAGGAAGGGTTCGATCCCCATGTTGAGGAGTCGATTGATGCTCGAGGGGGCGTCGTTCGTGTGAAGGGTAGAGAGTACAAGATGGCCAGTCATCGAGGCCTTGATGGCGATCTCCGCAGTTTCTTGATCCCGGATCTCTCCCACCATGATCACATCTGGATCTTGCCGGAGAAATGCTCGCAGTGCAGCCGCGAAATTGAAGCCAATCTCCTCGTGAATCTGTGATTGATTGACCCCGGGCAGGTTGATTTCTACCGGGTCTTCGACGGTGCAGATGTTAGTGGCGATTTTGTTCAGTTCGGTGAGAGCAGAGTACAAGGTGGTGCTCTTTCCCGATCCTGTGGGTCCTGTTACGAGAATCATGCCGTGAGGTTCCGATATCGCCTCTTTGAAGTGTAGTAGCTGTTTCGGATCGAACCCCAGTGTGGTCATGTCGAGCTGCACGGAGCTGGTATCGAGAAGTCTCATGACGACTTTTTCTCCGAAGAGCGTCGGAGTCACATTGACTCTGAAGTCCACGGTTTTCTGGGTGTCGAGCTTCAGTTTTATCCGGCCATCTTGCGGGAGGCGCCGCTCCGCGATGTCGAGATTCGCCATGATCTTAAGGCGAGAAACGAGGGCGTTTCTGAGCTTTGTGGGTGGCTTCATGATTTCGTACAGAACTCCATCTATACGGAAGCGTACTCTGCACGAGCTCTCATACGGCTCGAGGTGGATGTCGGATGCATTCTTGCGAATGGCGTCCGACAGGATCGCGTTGACAAGTCTGACAACTGGAGCGTCCTCGGTGGCTTTTTCGAGTGCAAGCAGGTCGACTTCTTCGCGCGTAGACACGACCTCGAGCGGCTCGTTCGAGCGAGCCTCGTCGAGGATCTGTTCATATGCGGGTTTGTTCTCGTAGTAGAGCTCGTGAAGGTGTCGAATTTCGGACATCCTGCCAACGCAAAGCTGAACGTCTAATCCAGTTATAAATTTGACGTCGTTGAGGGCCGCCATGTTGGATGGGTCGGTAAGGCAGACCGTTAGTGTGTGATCCTTGCGCACGAGTGGAATCAGGCCATGCTTCGTTGCAACGTTGGCTGGAATGAGCTGGAGAAGCGAGTGGTCAATTGAAACGTCGCTCAAGTCCACCATCGGCAGCCCGTAGTAGTCAGCGATGCTTTGAATGAGTTCAGTTTCGTTGAGGAAGCCGAGTTGTACGCAGTGCGTCGAAAGGCTTCCGCCCATCTTCCTCTGGAGCTCGGTAGCTTGTGCTAACTGAGTGGGGTTTATCTTTCCGCTCGTTACGAGCACCTCCCCGATTCGCGAACTCGTCATCTCGACCTACTTAGCTTTAATTGGTCCCATATTGGAGGTCGGCAGATCGGAAAAACCGCTGTAACTCTGGGGGCGGTTTTACTAACGGCCGATAGCTCGTAGGGCACTGTGGTGCCAGCGGGTGGTGCTAAGTGCTTGAGGTCAGGATAATGTGTTTTTGCTGGCTCCGTGTACCGACTCATTTTTCGAGCAGATATCCCGGGTGGATTATTGCGGCTCTCTAGGTATAGAATTGGAATATTGCCTAGCGCCAAATATGAGTTAACGTGGCGAAAAAACACAAAAAAAGCACATCTTCTGTGGGCGGCGGTACGGCTCAGTTGGAGGAACCTATGCAGACTCTCGAAGGGGAGATCGAGGGTGCCCTTGTGGCAGAGGAATCTGATCCGGCTACCTCGGAGGTGCTTGAGCCGGAGATCGTTGTCGATGCCCCAGAGTTCGAAGAGCTTGAGCTTGATGGTGCTGTGGATGACGAGCAGAGCGCAGATGATGGGCGCAGGGCAGACTCGAGAAATGCGGTAGTTCCGTACAACTCCCTTGATGCCTACCTGGCTGAGATTCGACGCTTCGCTCCCTTGTCTCGAGAAGAGGAGCATCAGGTAGCGGTTGAGTACCACAAGAACAAGAGTCCCGAGGCTGCATACAAGCTCGTGTCGGGTAATTTATGGCTCGCCGTGAAGATCGCGCGTGATTACGAGCGCGTGGCTCGAAGCGTACTCGACCTGATTCAGGAAGGTAACATCGGTTTGATGGAGGCGGTTCGCAACTTCGACCCGTATCGAGGAGTTCGTTTTCCATCGTACGCCGTCTGGTGGATACGAGCGTACATTATCCGCTACATCATCGCCAATTGGCGCCTGGTCAAGATCGGTACGACGCAAGCCCAGAGAAAACTCTTCTTCAATCTCAAGAAGGAGAGCGATCGATTGGAGCGGGAGGGTATATTCCCATCTCCCAAGCTGCTGGCTGAAAGGCTGAATGTGCGCGAAGGCGACGTAGTGGAGATGTCTCAGCGACTGAGTGGTTCAGACGTCAGTATCGACGCTCCTCTGCAGGATGACAGCGATTCGAATCTTCTATCCGTGTTGCCGAGCGACCGTGAGTCGGTGGAAGATGCGATGGCGAAGCATGAGTTTCACCAGGTGCTCAAAGAGTCCGTTTCCGAATTCGAGGAGGCTCTTACAGAGAAGGAACGCATGATCTTCAAAGGTCGAGTTATCGACGAGGATAAGCTCACTTTGCAGGAGCTCTCCGATCGCCTCTCTCTGAGCAAGGAGCGAGTGCGGCAGATTGAAAATAAGCTCAGGAGTAAACTACGAGCGTTTGTCTCCAAAAAACTCGGCGCAGAGCTCGAGAACTGGATTGATGTTAATGACGAGGGGTAGGTGACGTTGCGCGAGCATAACAAAGAGAATGGGCCTGAGGAGAGACGGGCCGAAAGTCTTCGCCACAGCAAGCTAAGCATATTCGGGTTGCTCGCCGTGGGGGTCATCTGCGCAACCTTGTTGGTCGGCTTCTATTACGGAATAGAGGTCGAGAAGCCGATGCTCGAGGTTCAGGATGTTCCGAATTTTGTGGGAAGCCGAGAAGTACAAGTTGGTTTCCGCGCGCGGGATACAGGCTCGGGGATCGATTCGATCGTGGTTAGTGTCGAGCAGGCTGGAGCCTCGCAACAGATCGCGCGCTTTGATCCCTCGGGCATCGTCCACGAATTTTCAGGAACATTTCCGCTCTCCAAAGCAATCGTAGGTTTGCGTGAGGGGCCGGCCATTGTGCGCGTCGACGTCAGAGATAGGTCTCTATGGGCGTCGACCACCAACGTTGTTTTTCCGATAGTCGTTGATTCCTTCGACCCCTCGCTTCAGCTGCTTTCTGCGCCTCGCGCTATCGATTTCGGCGGAGTGGGGCTGTTCGTCTACAAGGCGGGCGATGCTAATTTGATCGGTAATGGTATCGCTATCGGAACAGAAGAGTATGCCGAAGGTCGGCCTGCAGCGCTGATGGACTCCGATCTTTTACAGCCGGATCTCTTTGCTGTGCTTGTTGCTGCCCCGGAAAAGGAAAGCGGCGAATGGGCTGTGTTCGCTTCGGATGTAGCTGGCCATAACGTACGTGTGCCGGTGTCTGTAGAGGTGCGTAGTACCCGCTCTGACCAAAAGGTGGTTTCGGAGTACGCATCGGAAGGGGCGCTCATTCGATTATTGGCGAACCTCTCACAAGAGCTTGCCAACGGTGCGCCGGAGATGGAGCGCCGAAACATCGAGCGCTTCAGGCAGGATCTAGAGACGAGTGGTAGAAAGGGGGCGATAGAGTTCGTCAATTATTTGATCCCTACCATCAGGGAAAGCGAACTCAATACGATACAGAAACGACTTGCGGTCGAGGTTCCCACCCCGAGGCGTTGGCGGGGAGAGATGTTCACCGGCCCGTTTGCTCTTCGAGTAGGTTTCGGCGACAGGATCGTTATCGGGGATGAGCAGGGGGAGTTCGTTTCTTGGACCTCTCAAGGAGAGGTGCTGGAGCCGATAGGAGACGCAACCTCAGTTGTAGCTCCGTATGCGGGAACGGTGAGGATGGCAGGCCGCCTGGGTACCCTCGGTGAAATAGTTGTTGTTGACCACGGAGCCGGACTTTCATCTGTTTTTTACTCCTTGGAGCAGAGGCTCGTGTTCGAAGGCGCCGTTGTTACTCAAGGTCAAGCTCTCGCAGACATAGGAACGTCGGGGCTACACACCAGCAAGGCGGCTCGGATGTTGTTTTTGGTCAACGGTAGGCCGGTTGCTCCGGCGCTCTGGCGCCAAACGAGCGGTTTTTCGTCGACTGTAGACGGCGCCCTGAATGGCATTAAAGGCGCGCTTGGGATAGAGTCTTCTTCGGCTGAGTAGTAGCCGGAAAGACATTCATTATGGGCCGAATTTTCGTCAGTCTGGTTGTTTTGTTCGTAATCGTCGGTGGCGTGCTGGTCTTTCAGGCCACGCGCGGTACGAGTTCCTTGGTGCTCAAACCGTCTGAGTTGATGGAGCGGGCCGGGAAAGGCGATCTTTTGCGTATTCGGGTCGGTGGTCGTGTGGTCGAACCGATAGAATATCAGACGGAGCCCCGCATGCTACTCCGTTTCGGGGTCGAGGATACTCCTGCGGGAAACGGCGCTGTGGCGCGAGTGGTCTTCGAGAATTTAAAGCCCGACATGTTTGCGGCCGGTCGTGATGTGTTGATAGATGGAGATTACGTAGGTGGTGTGATCAAAGCAGCGAAGCTGCAGACGCAATGTCCATCGAAGTACGAGCCTGCGCTGCCCGGCGCTCATCCGGGAGATGTGGGTGGAGCATCAGTGGGGGCTACGCAGCCGGGGTATTAGTTTTCGGCTTCCACAAATGAGCGTTGGTCTGTAGGCGGGGAAGAACCTCCCCGTGTGTCGAGTTACAAGGAGAACGAGTGGCTGAGTTTGGGCATTTTGCACTTTGTCTGGCATGGATACTGGCGCTTGGTGGCACGGTAGGCGGAGCTGTAGTAGGGGTTTCTTCCAATCTTCAGCCTGCTCGCAGCGAACTGTTGCGACGCTTGACTATTCTGGTCGCAGTTGCACTTGGCTGTGCTCTCGTAGGATTGGGATACGCCTTCGTTACAAACGATTACTCCATTCAGTATGTGTGGCAGTACTCGAATCGAGACATGCCGTGGATCTACAAGATAACGGCGATTTGGGGAGGCATGGATGGCTCGATGCTGCTGTGGTGCTTCCTGCTTTCGGGCTTCTGCGCGCTCGTAGCGAAGGTGTCCGTTAGTTATCCCCGACGACTTGTGCCGTGGTTGATGTCATTTCTCAACTCGTCCACGCTTTTTTTCACGACGATAACGCTCTTCCTCACCAACCCATTCCGTTACCTCAAGCACCAGTTCATCATGCCGGATGGTAACGGACTGAATCCGTTGCTGCAGAACGAGTACATGGCGATTCACCCGCCTATGCTGTATCTCGGATTCACCGGTCTTGCGGTACCCTATGCGTTTTGCATGGCAGCTCTCGCTTCCGGTCATATATCGAACGATTGGATTCGATTGACGAGGCGCTGGACGCTCGTTGCGTGGACCTTCCTCACGGCAGGCATCGTCCTCGGAGGCCACTGGGCCTATCTCGAGCTCGGCTGGGGTGGTTTTTGGGCTTGGGATCCGGTTGAGAACGCTTCCTTTCTGCCTTGGCTCATCGCGACGGCGTTCCTGCATTCCGTGATGATCCAGGAACGCAAGGGAATGTTGAAGGTATGGAACGTTTTTCTGATAGTGCTCGCATATGCGCTCACGGTATTCGGCACCTTCATTACCCGCTCTGGCTTGGTGCAAAGTGTGCATGCGTTTGCATCAACTGACATCGGCTGGGTCTTCCTCGTGTACCTTGGATTAGTCATAGGAGGAGGCGTACTTCTATCTGTTGTTCGTCGCAAGCAGCTCGCACCCGAGCGCTCTATAGAGAGCCTTTTTTCACGAGAAACGGTCTTTTTGCTCAATAACCTGGTTCTGTTGAGTATCTGCTTCGCGGTGCTGTGGGGAGTTTTGTTTCCGGTGTTTTCAGAGGCTGTAACAGGTCAGAAGCAGACAGTCGGCATTCCCTTTTTCAACGCTGTGAACGTCCCGCTGTTTTTGCTCCTTGTCTTTCTCATGGGTGTGGGGCCGACGATTGCTTGGAGAAAATCATCGGTGAAGCAGATGATTCGGTCGTTCCTTGTGCCGTTTCTCGGGGCGTTTCTCATTGCGGTGGCGCTTGTATGGGCAGGTGTCGTCGAGTTCTATCCGGTTCTGTCGTATTCGATCTGCTTCTTCGTGTTGCTGGCGATCGTGTCTGAAGTTCAACGTGGATTAAAGGTTCAGTCTGCGGCTACCCAGCGAATGACATGGTCTCCGGCTACGTTGATAACGCTCTTTGCTCGTCAGCGAATCAAGTACGGTGCGCATCTGATTCACTTCGGAGTGCTCGTGATGACCGTGGCAATTACGGCTTCGATGGCGCACAAGATCGAGCGAGAGTTTACGCTGGCACCTAATGGGCGCTTCAACGTAGGGCGATTTTCCTTTGAGCTAAACGAGTTTCACGAGGAGAAAACCAAGAACTACGAGGCAATTCAGGCTCACGTGACAGTGCGCTCGGCCAGTGACGATTCTGTTATCGAAGTCCTTGCCCCCGAACTGCGCTTTTATCCCAAGAACAAGGAGACCACTACCGAAGTAGCTCTCCGGATGGGGACTCGGGAGGACATTTATCTCGTTTTGGCAGGAATCGACGAAACGGGAACCAAAGCCTCGCTCAAGCTTTACATCAATCCGCTTCAGGTGTGGTTGTGGTATGGCGCAATACTGATGGTGCTGGGTGGTTTTATCGTGGCAGTTCCTGTGCCGCGAACTGTCTCCCAGGAGGTATCTCAACGGGCTAGTGTTTCTCAATCGGTGTAGTCATGTGGATGGTGGCAGCGGTAGCTTTGGTGTCATTGATGATATGGTTTCTTCTATCGCCCTTCTTCGCGGCGTCGTCGAGTGTGTCCACTAGCGAGGGATTAGGGGGCGAGCGTATATCGCTGCTCGATTCGAAGGAGCGAGCGGTGCGAGCCTTGAAGGATCTCGAACTCGATTTCGCCATGGGCAAGGTAGCTGCGCAGGATTTCGAGCACTCTAAGCGAGCGCTGACAATCGAAGTAGCGGCCATCCTCCAAAAGCTGAGAGAGCATGAAGAAAGCTGAGCCGTCTCTGGAGGTTCAGGGGGTTCAGAAGGCGTTCGGGCACGTTGCGGTCCTTCGGCAGCTCTCTCTCTCCTTTGCGCCGGGGGAGTGCGTTCTGCTTCTAGGGGCAAATGGCGCGGGAAAATCGACATTGCTCAGGGTGCTCGCGGGGCTTTCGAGTGCGGACAAAGGGCGGGTGTTAAACTCCTTTCCCGGCAAGATCGGCTTTCTCTCTCATCACCTGTTTCTGTACGGAAGGCTGACGGTGCGAGAAAATCTCGAGTTGTTTTCGAAGCTCGAGGGATGCTCGAGCGTGGAGGAGGCTCTTTCTCGTTGGGGGCTCGAGCCGTATGCGGATGTTCTCGTAAGCGATCTCTCTAAAGGAAATCAATCGCGAGTAGCTTTGGCGCGAACCTTCATGGGGGATCCCCTCGTGCTGCTTCTCGATGAGCCCTCGAGTCACCTTGACGATCGAGGTATACAGCTTCTCATCGACGGCCTCCGAGAGACGCATGCCGTGCAGTCGGGGCGCTCTCTGACGATCCTAGCGACGCACGATATTCATCGACTTGGAGCGCTTGCCACTCGTGTGGTCGCTTTGACGCGGGGGCAGGTGTTGGCGGATTCCGGTTCGAATGCCGCTTCGTCCGAGCTGCAGCGTGTAGTTGATCTGTATCGGGAGAGCAATCGATGATCCGTTGGTTGGCGATCGTGTGGCTCTTGATACGCAAAGAGATCCGGCTGGAGTGGCGCGGTCGAGAGCTGCTCGTTCTCTTGGCGTGTAATGCGCTTTTTACGGCCGTTCTGATCGGGGTTGGAACGAGCTCGGCTGTGTTGGACCGGGCTATCGTAGCGAAGATCTTTCCGATGCTGCTCTGGGTGGCATTCATCCTGTCGACGCTTACGTCAGTATCCCGCTCCTACGAGCACGAGTTGGAGGGACGAGCTTTCGAAGGCCTGCTGCTGAGCGGTGTCACGGGTAGTCAGATGTATCTCTCTAAAGTGTTGGTCGCAGCGGCACTTTTCTTCATGAACTTTGCGCTCCTGGTTGTTGTGCTGTCAGTGGCGCTCGATCTTAACTTGGCCTCGGTGTGGAAGCCGCTTGCCGCTGTCGGATTCTTCTCCTCGACCTCTCTCGCGAGTCTTGTAGTTTTGGTCGGTGCCATCGCGAGTACGTCGAAATTGAGGGGGGTTCTCGCTCCTCTGCTGGCGCTCCCACTCTTGTTTCCTCTCTTTTTCGCCGGAATTGAGATGACAACCGAGCTCGTTTTGCGAGGTGCCGTTGATGTCGAGGCTGCATGGCCCTCGCTCTTACTCGTGGTAAATGCGGTTTTCGTGGTTCTAGGCCTCAATCTTTACGACTTCGTCATGAAGGATTGAAGGCTCAAGGTTGAATCTCTTGCGCAGCCGTTGGTATAACAGTTCTGCGAATTTACTCCGTGAGACCCTATGTCCAAGGCCATCAGTTCTTTGCATCTTGTCCTCTCGCTCTCTGCGCTGTTTCTTGTCGGAATATCGCAATGGTTGGTGTTCATGGTTGTCCCCAACGAGCGGGTTATGGGGGCGGTTCAGCGTATTTTCTACTTTCATGTGGGGAGCGCATTCGCATGCTACGCTGCCTTTGCGGTTGTCTTCATCGCAAGTGTGTACTACCTGGCGACCCGCAATAGGACTGCAGATCTTCTCTGCGTGGCTGCAGGAGAGGTTGGGTTCGTGTTTTGTACCATCGTGTTGATAACCGGGATGATTTGGGGTCACAGCGCATGGAATACCTGGTTTAGGTGGGAGGAGCCGAGGCTCGTCACGTTCCTCGTGTTGTGGTTGATATTTCTCTCCTTTACGATTTTACGGAACTTTGGCGATCCCACTAAGACGGCTATCCATGGAGCGGTTTTGGGTATCTTAGGGGCGGTTTCCGTGCCCTTGGTGGTTTTTTCAATCAAGCTTTTGCCACAGAGTGCCAGGTTGCACCCCGAGGTGATTGAGCATGGAGGATTGAAGGATCCTTCGTATTGGTGGGCCTTTGGTCTTTCGAGCGTTGCGCTCGTTCTTTTGGCGGTTCTTTTGGTTTGGATCAGATATAGAGTAGGGTGCGCTGAGGAATCGCTGCGTGCCCGGATCGCAGAGGAGTGTGCTTATGACGCCTGATACATATCCGTCCCTGTTTTGGTCCTACACGGTCGTGTGGGTCCTTCTGGGATTCTACATAGTGAGTCTCGGACTGCGGCTCCGTAAGGTCGAAGACCGAATGGCGAAGACTTCCAAGGAGTGCTGTGGAAGCAACCCCAAAGCGGATTGAGATCAAGCACGCCGAGTTTCTATTCGGCGCTCCGAATGCGGAGAATATTCGTAAGCAGTCCTTGCTCGAGGTTGCGGTGGCCGGGCGATCGAACGTCGGAAAATCCACATTTCTGAACCGTCTTATGGCGAGGAGGGCAGCTCGCGTCAGTGGCAATCCGGGCTCCACCCGAGAGCTCAATTTCTTCTCAGTTAGAGGGGTCTTTGACGAGCAGCCGTTCAATGTAGCGCTCGTTGACATGCCGGGCTTCGGTTACGCCAAGTTGCCGAAAAAGGAACGTGAATCGATAGCGCGGATGTCGGTCGATTACCTGCGTTCCCGAGAGCAGCTGAGGGCGGTAATACTTTTAAACGATTGCCGCAGGCTTCCTGAGGAAGACGAGCGCGCAATTCAACGTTTGTGCGCAGATGGCGATCTCCACTGCCTCGTCGTTGTTACCAAGATGGACGCGCTGAGAAAAAACGAGCGTGCTAGTTCCCTTGCTCGTATATCGAAAGCGTACCATCTCGAGCCTCAAGACCTCCTCTTCGCAGGTGAAGGGATATCGCCAGAGCCTGTATGGGAGCGTTTATTGACCCTTTTGTGACGGCTTCCCTGGAGGAATGACGTATGTTCACCGGCATAGTACAAGGTATTGCCACTCTTCAGGCGATTGTAGCTGCATCTGACATCGCGACTTTTACCGTGTTGTTTCCGGAAGGGGGGATTCAGGGGGTAGAGATCGGCGCAAGTGTGTCTCTTGATGGATGTTGCCTCACTGTGACATCCACACGAGGCAATGAGGCATCATTTGACCTTGTTCCTGAGACGCTTCAGCGCAGCGTCCTTGGATCTCTTGCAGTGGGTGCAGAGCTCAATTTCGAGCGTTCTTTGCGCTTTGGCGACGAAGTTGGAGGACATGTTCTCTCCGGGCATGTCGACATTGTGGCCGAGATCGTGGCCGTAGAGATGCTCGAGAATAGTCGTAGCGTAACGTTTCGTGTTCCCGCTGAATGGTCCAAATACCTTTTTCAAAAGGGATATGTCGCTCTGAACGGAGCGAGTCTGACTATCACTCGAGTGGATCGAACCACCGGCGAGTTCGGGGTGTCGTTGATTCCGGAGACCTTGGCTAAAACCACCTTCAGTCGTAAAACTGTCGGTGATCGAATTAACGTCGAGATCGATAGAAATACGCAAGCTATCGTCGAAACGGTGGAGCGTATTATGGCCGAGCGGTTACACGGGGTGTAGCATCAAGGAATGTGATTCCTTTAGAGCGCGTAACAAAAATCTCCTCTGCTGCGGCCAGCTGCAAGCTCGCGGGGCTGCGTCTTCGGCTCAAAATGTGCTCAACGTGCCACAGAGGGCGCTCTCCGCGCCTTTTGAGCCTGCATCCTTGCCCCTCGACCTTTCGCGTGGCCTCGCGACGAGGATATTTTTGTTACGCGCTCTTAGTCATGTGTGCAAGAGCGTAGTAGAGCCTACACCTGCTCCATAATCGGAATAGCGTTTCCACTCGAATCGACGGCTACCATCACGACCTCTGCTGAGGTCACCTTGATGGTGTGCAGATAGTCGATTCCTCGAGTAGCTTCGACGTCTACGGTGATGGTTATCGAAGTCCTTCCTATCTTCTTTGTCTCGCAATAGAAGCTCACCGCATCTCCGACGTACACAGGTGCGATGAACTCCACCTCCCGCATGACCTTGGTAACATACTTTTTTGGTGCCACAGAGCGGGCGTGTTGACCCGCTGCCAAGTCGAGGAGGCTCAGGATGTGGCCTCCGAAGATGCTTCCGAGAGCGTTGGTGTCGCGCGGCATCATGATGTCGCGGATGGCAGGAATACGCGGAGTCTGGCTAGTCATACGTGCACTCTTGTATACATGTGGTCTCAAACACATCCATCATTAGCCGAGAAAGATCGGTTGCGAAAGGTGTTCTGGGTGGGAAAACTCTCAGTGAGGCTGATTATATGACTGACAATGATGTGAGATATTGGGTGCAGCATCTCGATATGAAAGCGCACCCGGAAGGTGGTTACTTCGTCGAGGTGTATCGCTCATCCGAAACGATAGCGCATTCGGCTTTACCTTCTCGATATACTGGAGACAGGGCGTTT
This sequence comes from Bdellovibrionota bacterium, assembly GCA_044337105.1. GTDB lineage: Bacteria > Bdellovibrionota_C > UBA2361 > UBA2361 > OMII01 > OMII01. Next base: position 14,219 of record JBIIOE010000075.1, read on the forward strand.
TGCACGAGTATCTTCTATCTTCTTGAAAAGGGTGATTTTTCGACGTTTCACCGAATTGCGTCCGACGAAACCCTGCATTTTTACGCAGGAGGCGCCCTCGACGTTCATATCCTGGACGGTGGACGTTATATGCATGTGTGCTTGGGTCGTCAGGTCGATCGGAATCAGCATCTGCAGTACACGATAAGAGCAGGCGCGTGGTTCGCGGCAGCTCCTGCTTTTGACTCTGCGTATTCCCTGATCGGATGTACCGTTGCTCCGGGCTTCGAGTTTGCAGATTTCGAGATAGCATCTAGGGCTGTGTTGCTGGCAGAGTACCCTGATGCTACGGAGGTCGTACGTGCGTATACGCGCATTGAGTAGAACTGGTCTCAAAAGTATCTTCTGCTTCGCTTGACGATATGCGGGCTGCGACTTCGTCAAACTTCGCGAAACAATCCTCAGTGTATCTCAGTGGATACACCTCCGGTTGTTTCGCTCGTTTTCCTCGTCTCGCCTCGCATCTCGCCAACCTCGCTACGAAGCTACTTTTGAGACCAGTTCTAGGCTCGTGAGTGTTCCAATCCCGAAACCTCGAAACTCTCCCCTCGAAGCCATTTTTCCGCTTCCTTCCCCATCCCTATCCTCGTTACCACCCAATCGATTCCCTAAACTGCCCTTGAAGATATCGAGCCGGACAGCCGGAATAGGATCGGCCTAGTCATGACGAGAGTCATTCGCGTTTCCGCCGCTTTCGAGTACCTCTACAGGCACAGTTGGAAGGAATTTGGAAAATAGAGGGCCCAAGCGCTGCGCGAGAGCCGTAGCAGAGGACCCAACCGTCGCTGTGTATCTTAAAATACGGAGGAGCTATATGGCCATCGATCGTAGCCAAGAAGGATCCCAACGAGAGGGAGTATCGAACGTAACGGCAGGAGGACAGCGTCCTCTTCAGTCTGTTGCTGAGGGAATGGGTTCGGCAGCTGAGCGACTCCGCGAGCGTGCACCGCAGGAGGGGCGAACAGGCAGGGTAGCTGAGCGTGTTGCGCAAACACTCGAGAGCGGTAGCCGTTATCTTTCTGAGCATGATGTGCCTCAGATCGCTGATGACGTGACCGAATTGGTCAAACGTTATCCTATGCAATCGATGTGGGTAGGGCTCGGTATCGGATTCGTGCTCGGACGAATCATTATGAATCGTCGACAGTACTCATAGGTAGAGATCTATGTTGGAAGATGTTCGAAGAGAGGTCGAATCGACCGTTGCGCCTCTCATTAGAGGAATACTCGAAGACTCTCAAAAGCTGTTCCGGCAAGAGCTGGCGCTAGTGAAGGTTGAAGTAAGAGAGGACGCGCGGCGCGCACGCGATGCAGTAATAGCGATAAGTGCTGGGGTCGTTGTCTGTCTCGTCGGGCTCTTTCTCTTCGGGTGCATGTTGGCCTACTTGATTGACACACTGTCAGAAGCCATTCCTTTATGGGGCTCCTTCGGCATCGTTGCGGCTATCGCCTTTCTGGTAGGAGGCGCATTCCTACTCGGTGGTGTCAAGCGAGCCAAGGGTATCAAAGGTATACCCAAACAAACAGTTGAAACGATGCGAGAGAACGTCCAATGGATACAACACAAGGCCTAGAGGGTGATTCACCAGAGGTGATCCGGGAGCAGATTGAGCAAACGAGAGCTTCCTTGGGTCACAAGCTCGAGACGCTTGAGACTGAGGTTCGCTCCAGCGTGCAAGACGCATCGGATTCCGTGCGCGAGGGAATCGATAAAGTTAAACGTGCAGTGGATGTACGTTATCAGATTCGTGAGCATCCATGGATCGCAACGTCGGCGGCGGTGGGTTTGGGGTATCTTCTCGGCACAACCGATCTGAGTGGTCTCCGCTCGGCGACTAACAGGGGCAGGGAGCGATTTCAAAGCGGTCGGCGGGCGGCTGCAGGATGGTTTGAACGGAGACTCGGCGCGGAGAAAGAGCGCGCTCGAACGCTCTCCTACGGCCTGGGCTTGGCCCTCGTCAAAGAGCTCGTACGGAGATCTCTTCCTGCGCGGGTTTCGCCTATAGCTGAGCGATTCATGGGTGGTACCCCTGAATCGTACTCTAAAACCGCACGCTGGCCCGACCAGGATTCCTAAAGCGATAGGACCGTATACGAACAGGCCCAAACGCTCTCGCAGCTTCTTTTGACTCCGCGCTGGCCGACTTTCGTCCGCGGAGCCTCTATCTACAGCGGCTTTTTCGAGCCTGATAAATCACCTTTTACGGTAAGCAGGCATATCGTCCTAGGGAGTGCTTTTCTCCCAATCGCTCTTCGATTCATTCCGAAGCAACGATGAACTCTTTGGCCTGTTTCTCAATATGCGAAAGTCGTTGCATCTGGCCTTGTCGCTGATACGTATCCCCCACTTGGCTATCTCACTCTTTCTGTTTCCCCTTCTCATTAGTTTGGTGTTGGTCTTTGTTCAGTTGGTGGTAACCGGCCTGTTGCTCAAGGCCTCTTCCATAGAGACGGTAACATCTCAACTGACAACTAAGCGCGAAGCTGAGCTTTCTATGGTCCGACGTATCTTGTACGGCTCGCCGGATCTGAGGCCGCCGATTAGGGTGTGTCGATGGAATGGTGACCCTGACGACGAACGTCCCGCGGAAAGTGAGTGCTCTCCTGACAGGCTAGATGTGGCGATCAACGTCTCTGAGCCGTCATCTTTTGATCCTTCCAAGTATGTTGAGCTTTTTAATGGGCAGGTGGATAGGTTGCACGTGTGTCACTCCTGTCAGCCGGACGTGGTCATTGCGGTTGATTCATCTGGAATCGCTCGCTCGGAGATATACAGCGTATACGGACTAGTGGTTCTTTCTTTGCCTTATGCGAAGAGCGATGTTCGAGACCAGAAAATTCAGCTCATGCGCAACATCAGCGATATCAAGAAGTCGTTCGGAGAGCTGCATCTCCATCTACCTGACGTCGCAGGTGGAATCGGAGTGTCTCAACTTCAAGGTTCGATGCCCTTCACGCTCAACATAGGATTACTCGTGCTCATGGCGTTGTGGCTTGCACTTCGCGCTCATCGACGAGTTCTCGATTACTTCTCTCGGAATAATGTGTTGTTGCCGCTCGTTGCAGCGTGTGGAAAGGGGCGGTTTTACTCCGCTCTCTGGATGCTGACTTTGTTGCGTGTGGGATGCTTTTTGTGTGCGTCCATTCCTATGGTATTCTTCGGACTCAAAGACATCGCCGGGCCGGATATCTTTCGCTCACTCGAAGTATCGACGCTGCAGATTCTTTCATGGCTCTTTGTTCTCGTCTCGACATTCGGTCTTGCAACCGTGATCGCTTCGATAGCTGAACTCAAGCATCGCCACAGCGTGTTGAGTTTTTCCTATAAGGTCATGCCGATTTTGATAGCGATTCTCGGTGCCGTGCTTTGGGGAGCAACGTTTATCTTCCCCACAGACGCTATGGCGACCCTGCGCATGTGGTTGGCCGCTATTCCAATCATCGGCATGACCCCTATTTTCCTTGCCCCTATAATAAAGCTGCCTGTGCTACCTCTCCTCATACACGGAGTCTGCTCTGTCGTTCTCTTAAAGTGGGCGCTCGCGCACAATGCACGCTGGTTTGCGGCTCATCTGGAGGAAGTATGACGGACTTTCGTGTCTCTCTAGAAGCTCATGCTCTCTCGGTTCGGTACACCGATCTCGTTGCTCTCGAGATCTCCGAGCTTGTAGCGCAGGGGCAAATTATTGCGATCCTCGGCCACAATGGAGCCGGCAAGTCGACCCTGATTAAGGCTCTCCTAGGGCTCCTGGTGCCGCATTCCGGAGTGCTA
>JBIIOE010000166.1:0-5598 GCA_044337105.1 Bdellovibrionota bacterium
CGTGAACGTACCCGAAAAACTTGAGGTTTTTGTTTCGGGTACGTTTACGTTCACGTTCACGAGCACGTTCACGTGCGAGGAAACATAGGTTTTGCCTCGCTTCCCTAGGCAACCCCCCCGTTTGACGTGTCCCCGTCCTTCAATACGAATCGGGCTGATAGCCTTGCCACGCAGCGCGCGAGGTCTGCCTTCTCAACCGAGCGGAGCACCTCGTCGAAGTTCTTGTAAGCTTCGGGCGCCTCGTCAATCGGATACCGTCGGCAGTTGCTTGTGATATCGGCCGCGAGCATCTGAGCATCGACTTCGTCTTGAGAGAGCTCGCGAGCGGCGCGTGATCTACTCATTGCTCGGCCTGCGCCGTGGTTTACGCTGAAGCAACTTTTTTCGGCTCCTGGCGTGGCGACCATGACAGCCGATCCCGCAATCGGATTTCCTGGAAGTAGGATCGGATGACCTGTCGATGCGTACCTAGTTCCTACGAGCGCAGGATGTCCGGCCGGAAATGCTCGCGTAGCTCCCTTACGATGGACCCACTCCGGGCTACCGTCGACGACCTCCTTGCGCGCGATGTTGTGGCTTATGAAATACACCAGGTCGCCCTGGACGCCGGGGAATATCTCCTTGAAGGCCTCCAGTGCGAGAGCGTTGATGAGCAGGTGATTGAGTGTGGCAAAGTTCGCTCCAAGCGCGAGATCGTCGAGGTACTCATTTGCCTCCGGGGATCCGAGCTGTGCATACACCAGTTCGCGATCTCCGCCAGGGAAGGGTGTACCACGAGCGTAAAACCGCTCCTGTAGAGATCGAAACTGACTCTGTGCGAGGTAGTATCCGAAACCACGTGAGCCGCAGTGGGAAAGAAACGCAATACATCCGTCTCGCAGACCAAAGTGGTGTGCTATCTCCCGTTGTTCGTCGAGAATGGACACTGTATTGGCTTCCCCGAAGTGATTGCCACCACCGTAGGAGCCCATTTGTTGTAGTTTTGAATGCACAAAGGCCTCGCCTTTGACGGCGGCATGCCTCTCGAAGCGCTCGCGCAAAGAATCGCACGTCTCGTCGTGGCCTGTGTGTACAGCGTCCTCGCAGGCATCTCTCCACACGCGTGGAATACCGAGTTGGTCGCATATCCATTCGCTAGCCCCTTCACAGGCGGCTCTTTTTCCAAGTGCATAGTCGATGTGGCGAGCCTTCGCGACTGAGCGTTGCCCCTTGCCAGCGCCTGTTGGCAGCCTCTCTATCAGCGCATTGATAACAGCGCGGCGAGCCTCGCGTGAGGCGAGTTGATCATAAGGGAGATTGAGCTGCAGCAGGCTCATCGAGCACTTGATATCAACACCCACCGGACCGGGATAAATATGAGAAGGGGAGGAGAGCACACAGCCGACCGGGGCACCGTATCCGGCGTGCGCGTCAGGATTCAGCACCACTCGCGAGACCCCCGGCGCGTCTCGAGTATTGAGCGCTTGCTGCAGGCAGAGTTGATCGAATGAGGAGCGGATCGGGTCGGTGCCGATAACTGTGATCGGCTCAGCGGCCGGGTCAGAGCCGTGCAAATGCGCGACCGCCTCACTTATGGGAGTAATAAGCGACATTGCCGCCGATGATAGCAGACCAAGGAGAGCCAAGGCGACAGATTGACGTGTTGAGGCGCCTACAGATTTGGGAGCAGGATGATCACGGATGAAGTACGTTGGGCGACCCGAGCGGTCGCCTCTCCGTTGGAGGGGAATATGAGCCGAGGCGGATTCGAACCGCCGACCCACTGGTTAAAAGCCAGTTGCTCTACCGACTGAGCTATCGGCCCTCATGAAATTATCTGACCAGCGCGAGTATACGGAATCTCGAAGCACTTGTCATCTCCTGGACGCAAATAGAGAAAACTACCTGATTTTAGGTCGGTGAGCCGTTAATCAAGCTCCGCTCCCCGAGCCTCATGGCATATCGCCCGATCGCCAGATTGAGCACCACCACGGCAGCGGCGGCCAGAATACCGGCGGCCAGGTGGTCTTCAGCGGCGCTGTTGAAGCGAGCCAGGCTAAATCTCAGCAAGAACGTCAGGGGGACGATGTTGATCATGACCAGAGCAGAGCTAGCTAGCATGAAAAGTAAGCTACCGAGCGACAAGATGAGCTGTGATGGGTGCTCCCACGAGAAGTCGGCGAAGTGAGCGCCGAGACCTATTCCTACACTGACGATGCCGTAGGTAAGGAAGAAGCTCATCGAGACGAACAGGGTGACGGTCTCCCAGCGTGGTTCGATGATGTAGATCCCCATGCCCAACAGTACCGCGGAAATGAGAGCAATTGGGCGGTACCAAGCGATGAACTTTGCGCGCAGAATCTGGCGGACCTCGAGAGGTGCGACCTGTAATAGCCAGTACTGTTTGCCCTCTAAGGATACAGAGCTGAAGACGATACGAGTGCAGATCGAGGAGGTGAAGAAGGCCGTGATACAGCAGTGCATCACGAAGAACACCCTTTTCCAATAGAGCTGACTTTCGGCAGGAAAGGAGTCAATCGTCACGAACATGCGAATATTCAGGAGGTACATCAGGCATACTCCTCCTACGAATATGACCTGAGTGCTCTGAGCCAAATCTCTAAAGATTGACCGGAACTCCTTGCTCACAAGCGCTCTTTGAGGCGAGAGAGCCCGAGTGCGGACTCTCGTTGGAGAGCTGCCCCACCACGAACGTACCTTCATCGAAGCGCGAGCGCGGGTGTAGCCGCGTGAGTGTAAAAGCTCGAAGCACAAATAGGCAGTGGAGAGGAAGAAGGCCGCAGTGCCATACAGGAGCACCATTCGTAGGGCGAGGCTCTTTCCGGTGGGGATAACAAGTTCCGAGAGGATCGAAGCCGCCCAAGAGTATGGGGCCCACGAGATGTTGGCAGCTGACAACGTGCTCACCATGCGTAGCACCTGCCCCGGATCGTTTCGCTCCGTTATGAGTGTTGCGAATATGTTGGCGGTGTAGAGAACCCCGGCGAGCGCCGCTACGACGCCGAGTAAGCATATGATTCGCGTCCAACGAGCGTCGATCACTGACATGGTCAAGGTAGCGATTATGACGGAGAGCGCAGTGGGGATGACGAAGTAGGGCAGGAGAGTGAGTATCGCCATGAAAACGAAGCTAGTGCCGAATTGGCTACCGCTCCCCATCGCGAGTAACACAGGAAAAATGAAAACGAACGGCATCCAAGCAACGGTCAACAGTACGTAGATGAAGCGGGCGGAAAAGAACGCTGCCGGTGGTGCTGGGGTAGACAGCAGAAGTTCGATGTCCTCGGCGAAAAAGAAGCTCCCTAACGCCGTTGCCAAGGCGGAGATCGTGACCATCACCATCAGCACCATGAGAATCAAGCTCAAGGGAATGTATGGAGGAATATATATGGCGAATGGGAGTTCAGAGACCTTTCCCATGGCCCAAAGAGCGCCTCGATACATTCCTAGCATCATGAGGGAGGCAAAGATGAGGATCCCCAGGTCCTGTCCGTGTCGGCGAGTGAAAGCGCCCTGCCGCCAGCGATTGCGGATGGAGAGCAGTCGGGGGCGGAGAAGGACATCAATCATCGTGTTACGGTACCTTCAATGGAAGGGTGTTAGAGACGGCATTCCGCAGATTGACCAGTGCATTTAGTGTGCCTGTAACGTCCAGCGGCTGGCTGCCCGATGGTGTGCATGATGCTGCCAGGTCGCCTCTGATGCGAAAAGGCATGGCGGAGAGCAGTGACCCGCTTGCGTGTTCAAGTCCGCTGTCGACAGGAAGCGGGGTCGTAATTTTGAAGAGCTCTCCTTCCCTGTGCAGCTCTACTGGGCCGGGTAGATCTTGCTGAAAGATCGGTTTTTCCTCTTTGGCGCTGCGGAATGCCAGTACGGTGATAGGATTGATGTTCTTCGTTCCAATCCGGATAAAGTCATCGCCGTTGGGGATCTCGAGAAGTGAGACTCCCATCTGTGCCAGGGGATTGAACGCGAGCTCTCCGCGGAAATCCTGGATCCAAACCCTGTCCATGAGGGCAAGCTTGACCCATCCACGGAAGGATACTGCATAGTTGGTGCCATCGTCGTTCAAGGTGGCAGTGAGCGCACCGAAACAGGGCGTTTTACCGTCGCCTGTGTCAAAAGCAAAATGATTCGTGCCGAGACGTAACTCGCCGACAGTGAGCGTGGTTCGACCGGCCTCCATCGAGAGACGCCCAAGTCCCATCCGGACGATAGCCGCAGACGTAACGGCCACGAGTAAGGCTAATGAGCATGAAAAGAATCGTTCAGACACCGAAGCATGACCTCGCCAGAGTAGAGCGTACGCCCGCCAATCGCACGGCCTACGTCGATGTGGAAGGACGGAGGGCGCAGCGATCCGCTAAAGCTAGGATGCTTGAAGTCTCGATTTGGGATGACGGGACTGTTTTATACGTTAAACCGGAAGTGTACGATGTCGCCGTCTTGCATGACGTATTCCTTTCCTTCAGTGCGCATCTTGCCCATCTCTTTGGCTTTGACCTCACTGCCGGCCTCTACGTAATCAGAGTAAGAGATGACCTCGGCTCTGATGAACCCTCGTTCGAAGTCGGAGTGGATCTTTCCGGCACACTGAGGAGCGGTGCTTCCGGCCTGAGCCGTCCATGCGTGCGCCTCTTTAGGCCCCACAGTGAAAAAGGTGATCAGGTTAAGCAAGCGATACCCTGCAACCGTAAGACGATCCAGCCCCGAGCTCTCCATGCCGAGAGACGCAAGAAACTCCTTGCGCTCTTCGTGGTTAAGTTCGGCTATCTCCGACTCGACTTTTCCAGAGATCGTCACAAGAGGCGAGCCCATCTCGGCTGCATATGAAGCGAGGTCATCGACTGGAAGCGAGCCGCCTGGAGTTGGCTCGTGGAGCAGCTCGTCCTCGGGTACGTTAGCGACGAAGAGCACCGGCTTAGAGGTAAGCAGAGGCGAGAACACCTCGCGGTATTCATCTTCATTCCCCGCACTCATTGAGGAGCAATCGAAGGTGCGGGCAGGTTTACCTTGACCGAGCCAACCCTCGAGAGACTCGATGATAGAGAGCTTTGTTTTCGCCGATTTGTCGCCGGTCTTTGCGGCTTTTTCGATCTTGAGTTTGAATTTTTGGAGCGCATCGAGGTCCGACAGGATCAGCTCGGTATCGATCGTCTCCACATCACGACGGGGATTCACTGAGCCATCGACGTGGACGATATTCTCGTCGTCGAAGCACCGTACGACATGCGCAATCGCGTCGACGCTGCGAATGTGTCCGAGAAACTGGTTGCCGAGACCTTCACCTTTCGACGCTCCTCGGATTAGCCCTGCGATATCAACGAAGGTCATCTGCGTGGGAATTAGCTTCGCCGACTTGGCGAGATTGGCCAAGCTTTCGAGGCGAGGGTCCGGGACGGGGACGGCGCCTGTATTGGGCTCTATGGTACAAAATGGGAAATTGGCGGCCGCCGCCTTCGCAGAGGTGAGCGCATTAAAGATAGTTGATTTCCCGACATTCGGGAGTCCGACGATACCACAAGTAAATCCCATGCTGCCCCGTAAGAAGTATTGAGTGGGAGTTGATAAAACGTGCCTTGCAGGAGCGCGCACCAG
>JBIIOE010000167.1:0-5528 GCA_044337105.1 Bdellovibrionota bacterium
GCCGAAATACAAAATTTTAACAACCTCGAATAGGAGAGATGCTTATGCTAATTTAATACTGGAGTCCGGTATGTGGGATCGTACTGGGTTCGGTTATGTGGGATTCGACACCGGACATCTGAAGGGTAGCCGACCGTAGCTGCGATAAATCGACAGGGCGATTTCGTGTCGATGAAGACAGTGTGCAGATTTCAGCCGGCTGAACGACAGCGGGAGGAGCTACATCGGGGGATTGAAACATGATTCACGCGTCCTTTGGCATAGGTCTGCGCTTACCAAAAAAGCTGTGACGACCCATACAAGGATGAGTATAGCTACGCGATCGAGGGTTTCAAACTAGAATCGGAGAAAGAGAGTGAAAAAGCAGCCTGGCGCGAAGATCTAAAACCTTCATAAAAACGCCAGGCTGCTAAGCTCTCAGTTCGCTCGCAAAAATTGAGCAAACTGAGCATTAGGAAAGCTCCTCGATGGCGCTATGGTCCAGCTCGGCCTCGTCGTTTCGGGTCGCCGTCGACACGAACAACTTTTCGATGAAAGGATAGATGAAGAATAAGCCGATTATGTTATCGATTCTCTTCACGACCTTCCCCGATGCCCGTTCGCTGACCACGACCGATCCAGCCCCAAGTCCGACAACGAACTCAAGCAGGTCAGGCCACTCGCCCGCGACGGTCAATCCAGATGTTTGCATCTGTGAGGATCTCCTCCCCGTCGACCTCTTCTCAATCACCCGAGAAGAGAACTGATGCCGTCCATTCAGCCAGGACCACGGGAGGCAATACAACGAGATGTAAATCGCCGGGATCACGGATAAGACTTTCCATATCCCTGCCGTTGCTTGAGGCTTCATCCCCTGGAAAAACTCCTGAATCTCCCTCAAAACAGGGATCTGAAGTTTTATATTGATTAACTCGCTTGTCGTGTAAAACAGTGCGAGTACCAACGTGAGCACAACCCCTGCTGTAAGATTTATATCCTTCGCATACAGCATAAGGTAAAAATTGAACAACAGGACGACGCACCCTATCTCCCGATAACTCCGCGGCTTAAGACCCCATACTGAGCATGAGCGGGCGCCATGGGATCCACTCCTAATTGAGCCCTGGTAAATGACTTCGCTAAGAGATCCTCAACTACTTTATCTGTGCATGCTGGATCTTCCAACAGTTTCGAATGCGCCGCCAAGAGCGCCTCGCGCTGATAATTCTCAAGCGCTGTTGCTAAGAGCATCTCCGCTGTAGCGACACGAACATGGTCTGCGTATCGAGGAAGGACAGCGGGTTCCGGGAGATCGAGTAGCCGTCTGCGCCCCTCGGCTCCCTCGAGCAACTCGAGTGTGCCAGCTCGCGTGAGCAAGACAACTCGCGTGCCCCCCGTCCCACAGTCAATGATGGTGTCATGTGACTGGGGCGGAAGCGGCCTGTCGCGATTCCACATATCAAGGAAACCTACGAGTGCTTTCTTCTCGATTTCCCTCGCATCGGCTACAAGTTGTGCGGAGGGATCCCTTAGTTTGCTCCCGATCATGCTCGCAATTCCGAGCGTCTCCGTGGTGATAGCGCGTAAACTGTTCGAGACGTGAAGGGTATCGTGCAGGCTAGCAAGTCGCGGATGGAGCGCTGCGATCTCACTTCGGTAGCGCTTTGTTCGGTACTTATCGGTGTACCAAGCAGCCGTCTCCTTAAGCTTCCAAAAGGAGAGAATCGATGTAATTTCCTTGTCGCTTACCGTAGTACTTGCGTTGAAGCGATAGTCCATAAATCTTTGGACCGCGTATTTGGTGAGAGCTTCACTATCCATCCTACGCACCTCGTCTGAATCCGCGAGCATGGTCAGGGAGGTGTCAAGTTCCCGCTGTAGCTTCTGGCAATGCTTGTGCTCCTGTGTGGTGAGGAGATTTCCACACAAACCCACAAGGAACTCGGTGGCACCCTTGGTATAACTTTTTTTGTTCAGAAAGCTCACGGGAAAACCGCGGTCTTTGACGTGCGTGAGCGGAAGCTCGATGAGCAAGCGGTAACCACCTTCTCGAACGATTGCGGTTATCAGACGACCGATCTCTTTGCTGCTTTTCCACGCGCTGTAGGCCCGCCCCTTCGAGTTTGCATACTCGGCTTCCAGCATCTCTGGCGAGATTCTTCCTGACGCCTCCTCGAGTTTTTGCGCTTTTAACAGGAGTGCCGGCTTCTTCAAGAGTGCAAATGCAACGCTAGGCCCCAGTTTCACGAGCCAACGAACACGATTGCCGCGCTCGATCTCTTCAAGCTCGAGAAACACCCGCGTTAATGAGGCGAGAGATGGGCCCTCTGGTCTTCCTCCCGCTACGAGGGACTTTACGAGACCTAGGGCCCCTTTGAACGCGTCGAGAAGCGCCTTCTCTGGGAGAACCCCTGTCTCCAGGGCGATATGAAGCGTCCTTCCCGCCGAGGAGCCCGCCGCTGTGATCGGATCGAGCACCCCAGTAGGTGTGTGGTCGCATGTCTCATACAGGTCTTCGGCAGCATTGAGCGCTGCCTGCGTCCCAACACGTTGGCTCTTGAGCGCGAAGTTTGCAAACGCGCTGCGGAAGAGGTCCAGCACACGATACGCCCTCGTCATCAGCGATGGGGCTGCGGCTCCTTCTCCTTTCTGTGATGTCTCGCGCAGCTCAGGAGACCGAAATTCGGTTTCGCGCGCGAGCCGTAGGGTTCGTTCAAGGGCCAGGAGCCTGATTCCCGATGCGAACTCTTTGAGCCCCAGCGATTTACTGAGACCTTGTAGCTCATCAACGATAGCGCGGTCTTGTGTCTCAATCGGTAGCTCTCGAAGGGCTGTCGATGCCATCGCTCGCAGCGTTTCGTTCCGATCCATGAACTGCGCGTACAGGGGCTGGATACGCTGTAGACCTTCAAGGATTGAGTCGCAGCTGGTACGTAGGGCAGCGCCGAGCATATCAGCATCACCTTGCTCACGGGCAAAGCGCTCCTTACTTTTTGGAGAAATGGTTCGAACGATCTTGCCGCCGAGGACTTTGATAGCACCGAATCCAATCGGGCCGAGCACGGAGCTTCCAAGCACCGGTATTCCCATCAGGAACAGAGAAAACGGTACGGCTAAAAAAGAAGCTGTCGTACCGAGTATACCGTGGCCAAAAACTGCCCCGACTATTGTCTCTGTTAGATGATGTACCGGCCCGTGCGCGAGGACAGCACCATAGATTCCTGCCGCAAGACTTGTCACGCCAAGGATACCACACACCGAGCCGCACAATCGGGGATGGTCATCGAGTAGGCCAGTCGAGGACTCGTATTCGCGGAGGGCGCTCCGTAGCACCTGTTTGTCAAGATACTGCGAACACGAGTAGAGCTGCTCGAGGGCTTCGTTGACCGAGCGCTCTGTCTCGATCTCTTTCAGCAGGAGCTCTCTTGCTTGATCCACGGTGATCGGCTTTTCGGAACCCGTGGGTAGAGCCGGAAGGTTGGAAAGTGTCGCATCAACGTTGCTCATGATAGCTCGCGCCGAGGTCGCTAGCTGTTGACTTACTCCAACCATGCTTAAAGTCCGATCGCTCTTCGAGTAGCTCGGACAAGGCGCGCTTAGGTTGCTCAGCGCAGGAGGTGTCGAGGTGCCAGGAGACGAGCCGTCCCCTAGGGCGTTCGTCTGCGGTTGCTCTACCTTAGGCTCAGTCTCTGTGGCAGGTTGCCGCCCGGGCAATTTTGCCTGCGGCGCACCTGCGGATTTGTCCGAAATGCTCGAGTAGATATCTGTCATGATGTTGTATCCCAATCCCGCCATCATACGTGATGGCCGCCGGCTACTGAAGCGTTCTCGGCATCGCCAAGACTACGTTACTTCTAGGTAGTATGAGCTCTCCCTAGTATGCCTTAGAGCAAAATAGTGCGAATTCACCCGCATTTCTTCGTTAGGAAGGTCGGCCGTGCGAACACGACCCGTTTCAGGCTGACGGCGAGTGGAACTTTGGTAGATCGGGCTCGTAACGAGCGCTTTTTGTGACTCCTGCTTTCAAATTGTCGATAACCACGGCTGCTGTCACACCCCCGCAGTAGCTAAAGGGTCTGATATGGGTGTTGATCCAGTCTGCTACTGTTTGACTGTTACTGGCTTCAGTGTAAATGAGGTTACTGAAACCAAGACACGCTACGAAGATCTGAACTTCGTGCTCCTTACCATCGCGTTCCCAGTATGAGAGAGTTGCGCCGGTATAGTCCGAAAGGAGTAGCTCGCCAGGCATATATGCTTGGCGCATTACAACTTGGGAGTGTTTGATGTGCTCATGATACCTACGGCAAAATGTGCTGTAGCTGTATTCTCCGTTGCCAGTTGCTCGCCACTCCTTCCACAGTAGCTCCAGTGTGAGTCCCTTGCGGGACATCATGCTCTTATGGACCTGCTGCTCAAAGTCCGGGTCGGTAACCTCAACCCTAGAGCGTCCAAGACGCTGCTTCTTAAACGCCTCTCGAAGCTCTGGGTCGGTCATGAGCGCCGCGCGTTCGTAGGTTATCCCCTCCACCTCCGCTGTCCGTAAGTACTCTTGAAGCGATGACCTGGCTACTCCGGTAGACCGGGCGATAGCCCGTTGGTTAAACCCTAGTTCAGACAGCCGCAGTACATGCCGCACCCTCTCCACCTGTAATACTCCCCCCTGTAGGCTCCTTCTCTTGCCCATCTACCCCTCCCCAAATACGACTTTAGGGGCATCCTGGGACTTTTCCACAGGGTGGCCGATATTTTTGCGGGCAAGCAAGCTGCGGCATCCTGGCTCTTGGTGCCGCCAGGGTCCCAGAGTAGGTGCGCCAAGCACGAGACGCAGATCCTGAATCCCTCTGGCTCCCCGACGAAACTATCACCCCCCTCCCACCGATATCCTCGCCTATGCTCAGGCGATACACATGGGAGAGCCAAAAGAAGAAGCTCCAACACTACAAACGACGCCAGCCGGAAATCTCTTCGCTGCATCAGACCGTCTACCACTACTCTCAGAGGCCGATGCGTTGGAACAAGAGAGCTCGCGCGGAGTTAGAAACCTAAGCGCTCGGCTCGCGAGTTGGCGAGAGCCGCTGAGGAGCGACAGATCATCATTCAGCAGCTGATGGGCGGTGTCCTTGAGAAGAGCAAGCGCGAAAAACTTCTTCGGTTGTTGATTGAGCTCGGGATCTCAGAGGTCGAGTATCGAGACCTAGTCGCCAAACTGGGAGAGATGAAAGCGCCTCACGCGGCCGAGCAAGCGAAAGAGGAAACCACAAAGCAGGCCATAGAGATCCCCGTAGAGCCCCTTCGTAGCGCTGACACAAAGCCGACGGAAGCTCCAGCTATGAAGGTCGGAGCGCCCAAAAGTACTCCCACATCTGTAGTGCCAGTCACGGCGGAAACCCGAGCGGAGATGTACGCGCGTCTTAAAAAGATGGGTCATCGCGGAATCGAGTGGGTAGGACTCGGTATTATCGCGACGTGAACGTGCTCGTGCACGTAAACGTGAACGTACCCGGAGGAGGAGTCACACTGGCTGAAGGCATAGCTAGGAAAGCATG
>JBIIOE010000168.1:0-5499 GCA_044337105.1 Bdellovibrionota bacterium
CTCAGAGTGGGGCTCCGTCTTCCCAGATCCGGTGCTTGCTGGAGCTGCCATCGATAGGCTCTTTGACCGCGCTACGGTTGTTCCCTTCAGAGGTCCAAGCTACAGGCTTAAGGGGAAAATCCTCGCTCCAATGAGCGCCGAAATACAAAATTTTAACAACCTCGAATAGGAGAGATGCTTATGCTAATTTAACACTGGAGTCCGGTATGTGGGATCGTACTGGGTTCGGTTATGTGGGATTCGACAAAGTCCGCAAGAAGTTTTCCTGAGCCCATTATTTTGGCCATCTGAGCAAAAAACTCCTCTCCGGACCTGCACTCCTTTAAAGCAACTCCCGAGTCGACTAAGGCTTGGCGGACATGTTCGGGGTCTCCTCGGAAGCGCACCCCAAAAAATGCATCGCCAAAGAAAGCCTCAAATGCACCTTCTTCACCTCGAATATACTCAACGATCTCTTCTCTCTTTGGCGGAGTCTCACGCGAAAACTTGCACGCAGTTTCCCAGTTCCCATCGATAGCGATCTGCCCACGAGATGGAATGGTTCTGAAATGAGGGTGCTGAATCATATGCTGATGAAATATCGGAGGAATGCCCCCTGCACTAGTTGGTCTCGCCACGCCTGCGTCCCCCAGGGACTGCATCGCTGTGTTGTTATGCCATCTGAGAAGCCGAGTTCCAAGCGGCTTTTAGAGCTTCCTGAGTGAGGGTAGCTGACATTATATTCACATAGTAATCAAACAAAGCAGAAGAGCCTGCACGATCGTCAAAAAACAACTGTCGTAACTGTCCACGTTTGAACCAGTCCGGTAACCTTTCACCCTCCTGCACCTGCCGGCCGGAGCGCATGTACTCTTGCGCACGGTGTAGCGTTAATGGCTCACCAACTGACTCAAGCGCCTCCTCGAATTTAAGAGAGAGATTCCCCACATCGATGAGTAGCAATTCGCCAGTCCTTGGATCGCGACCGCAGTTGGTGAGTGCCGAGCATTCAAGTTCGCAAGCTCCGTGCCGCCAGAGCGCCAGATGGAGAGTCGCGAAATCATCGATCAGCTTTCGAAGCTCCCCCTCATTTTGATGCAACCTATTTTTGTCTCCGAGATAATCGAGCACTGCAACTTTTCGTTGCTTTACCTGATTACCCTCTAGCAACTGAAAGTCAGCGCACAGCCGGCGCAGCTCGGGGCAGGTAGCTAGATAACGCTCCACTATCTGATGGTGCTCGATACCATGTGCGTATTGACTCTGGATCTCTTCAAACGTTGCTCCTTGGAACCACGGATGGAGCCGTGCTTTCGCCAGCATCTCGTCCGGGGCAACCGGCACTTTCAGCACAAACTCGCCATGATCAAATACTTTACTCTGAGCCCCTTCCTTTGGCTTATCCTCTTCTGCTTGCGAATCTGGCCCTCGAGGATGATTTCGTGCTGTTTCAACCATATCTGAGTTATGAACAGAACCCGTTAGCTAATAGCATAATATCCAAGATGCACTGAACCGTCATACGATTAGTGCTGCTCGTTCTTCTTCCTGCAAACCTGTGTAGCAAATCGCGAGTAGGTAGCGGTATGCGCTCCAAGAGCTTCAGCAGCTAGCACCTATAACACCTCAGTGCTATTTACTTACCCATCCCCCCCACCGTCCTGCCTGATTTGGTAGTTCTACGGCTTCTGTTGAATGTCTTGTATAGCTCCGTCTTTAACGATCTTCACGACGATAGGGAACTCGAAATATTTTCCCGTCTCTGCTTCGTTTTTGAATCGGTACGGCCCGAGTACCCCGACTCGCTCTCCTGCCTGCTCCAGACGAACGAGAATGTCAGTTGGCGCATGCGGCTTCGGCTGCGCAGAAAGGATGTCTCCGATCAACATAGCCAAATCATAGGTGCTTCCTGCGAACGTAATCTGCGTCGCGTTTCCGAAGCGCTTCTCATATCGTTGGCGGAAGGACTCGTTGACGACGTTGTTGGGATACACCAATCCTTCCATCGCCCCTTGGGAGTCTTTGATGACCGAGGTACTTTCGAATGCATCCGTACCGAACAGCGGAATACGAAACCTTTGGTCGTCCAATTCACGCACGAATTGAACGCCTTGTGCGGCATGAACATACAGACCTAGAGCGTCGATCTTTTGTTCTTTTGTTGCCTGCTTTAGTTTTGAAATAATCGTCTTGAATGAATTTGCATCTGGGGCAACCTCTTCCAAAATGGTGATGGACTCCTCCGGCGTTAACTTCGAATGAAACGCTTCGACTAGACTTTTGAAGAACGCATTTTCGGTCGCTACGAGGGCGAAGTGCTTGCACCCCTTGCTGCGCAGATAGTGCAGGAGCCGCTCGGCATATTGGGCCGAATAGTTGGCAAAACGGATGACGAAGGTCTTCCCCTTTGCTACTGACGGATCGAAGGAGGCGCTCAGAAGAGGAATTTGAGCCCGATCAGCCAACGGGCCCATCGCGCCTGTAGTTCCCGCTCCGAAGTCGTAGAGCAGTTGTGCCCTGTCCATCGACACAAGCTTATTGAATGCCGTAACCGCACTCTTGGGGTCAAGCTGCGTGTCTTCGTATACGAAAGTAACTAAGTCAGTCAGACCAGGTCGATCTTCCGTAGCAAGCTCGAATCCGTTTTTCGCAGCTGCTCCCCACTCCGCGCCAGCGCCAGTAAGAGGCAATGTCACCCCCATCTTAACTGGCGTCCGAGGCTCCGATATACCAGGGCATGTAAGTGCTGTAAGCACCAATATGAGTATTAGAGGAAAAAAACGTACTGACACTACTGCTCCCTTTCTCCACGAAGGCAATCGACTATCAAATCGAGTCCGATAAATGTTCGTCGTTCGCTATCCAACACGGGACACTTATGATGCAGAGTCGATTCTTCTCTGAAGCTTGAGTGATCTGATGGTGCATGCCTTTCGTTACTAAGCAAAGCTCGTTCATTCCCAGCTGATGCTCCTCTCGCTTACCAGTGGAAGGATCAAAAGTTTTCAGAGTCTGTGCGCCATCCAGTACAAAGTATATCTCGTCGAAGGTAGTATGAAAGTGTGCCTTAGTGGGGTGGATATCAATTGCTACTGCGAGATCAAGACCTGAATACTCGCCCCCAGCGAGAATTTCTCGGATCTGACCACACGTGGCAGTCTCGATAATGTTATGATCGTTGGCGTGCTTAACTTTCACAAATGTCATTTACGGTATAACGGGCAACTCGGTGGCTGCCTAGAACGGCAGCTATCCGGAGCATAGTGTTAGCCGATCCGGTCGTCAAACCTTACTCGCGGAGGCGCGGAAGCGTTCGCTCGCTACTGAGCTCTTGGAATGCGTTGACGAACCTGATTATACGATTCTTCTATGTCTACGTATTTGAATCGTTCAAGCAGAGGACGGAACCCTTGTCAGTCACACAATCGTTATCGCCTACCAAGCACCTCGCAATAGGTGTCCATGTAAAACGCCTCCTGACACACTGACCAAGTGTCTATTGCATCTGCAATATGGTCAAGATTTGTTTGGTCTATCAACTGACCCTCCAAAGCGGCTGAGGCGAAGCCGTTCAATTGAGCCTTGAGAAAAATAGCGCACATACGGATTTCTTCAGGGGTACCAGCAGTCCACGTTGACGCATGCATCGCTACATCCCGAAATCCGGCCTCAAATAAAAGCCGGCGCAGGGTACGCCCCAGGAAATGGTTACACCCATCGCTGCCATTCCTGCAGACACTTATCAGCTCGGCTAGCAGGCGCGTAATACTCTCGGTCTGTAAAAGGTGAACTTTGCTCGAACGTCTCCGTGTCGACGTGTACATTTCCGCTCCATGTTCTTACTGTACCTTGTCCGGAGACCGTTCCGTGCACACCATCAATCAAATAAACCTCCCACATGAGCTGCCTAGGGCCTATGTATCTCGAAAGCTTAAGCTCTATGCCGTCAGAGACATTTGAGAGCGTGACGCTGTAGGTCTTTCCGTCAATCTCCAGGCTCTCCTCTTTTGGCGGACATCCGGCAGTCAGTATCGTTCTAGCCATAACTTTTCTTTCAATCGGGTCAAGCAAGCCCTCTATCTTCGTGTGCACGTTGCAATCCTCCGTTAGCTAATTTTCTATCGTTTCGCCTCTCTTCCCTAGCTAGCTCTTCGCTCCAATTGACCGTCAACGACCTCGTAGCGGGTAATTTCCCGAGCCAGAAGCCCATCACTATCGTAACTTACTTCTTTTCCGCTACTTCCCTCTACCCTAACCTGGTGAAGTGCCTTGATTACCGCATCTCTATCAACGCTCCCCGCGGCGTTAATAGCTGCAGCAAGCGAAATAACGGCGTCGTATGCTGAATCGGCAAAAACCCCCGGTACATGAGCGAATCGTTTTTTAAATCTACTAACAAACGCAACACCAGGTGGATTGAATAGATACAGCTCTGTTCCGTTTAAGGCACCGCCACTTGCCGCAACATGCGAATTGTCCATGATTGCTGCCAGTTTTCCCCCTTCAAAATTTTGCTGCTTGAGAGCCTTGGCCGCAATCGCAACTTGATTGAAAATGGCAAAAAACACGGCATCTGGTTTCGCTTTGGAAATGCGCGTTGCTTCTATTTTAAGCTCTTGTTGATCAGCGGCGGGATACTCCTCGGCAACTATGACACCTCCAAGAGTAGTAAATTCCCGTTTAAAGATATTTGCCTGATCATTTTCCCAGGGCTGCAAACTGCCGAAGATAGCAACTCTCCTAAATCCCCGCTCATACGCCCGAACTGCAGCGGCTTTGGTCGTAGCATAGTTGTCACCGCTGGCGTTAAAGAACTTGGGCGAATCTTTGTAAAACGAGTTGGTTGACGTTGGTGCCAATAATATCATGTCGTCCTTCGCAGCTATCGGTGTAAGCGCCATAATTCCTGGCACTCCTGTAGGACCAACGAAGAACTTGATGCCTTGCTGCTGAAGATATCGATATGCGCTAATCACTTTCGCACCCGACTTTTCTTCATCGGTATCCTGCACATCAAACTTCAATTGCTTGCCAAGTACGCCCCCTTTTGCATTGACCTCTTCGCCCGCCAAGGTGACACCTTGCTCGAGATTGCGACCGATCTCTGCCCAATTGCCGGTAAGTGATGCGAGTACTCCAACCTTGACTGTGGCATCTTCAGCAACGGCACTTTGGGCTATGAGAAAAGTTACGAACAGGAGATTTAGTAAACTTTTTGCCATATTTATTTGGCTCATCGCGTTTTAGAGTGGGTGATAGCGAGCTTGGAGATAGCGTAAGCCCTTGTTTTGACCTATAAATCGCGCCTTTCCACGTGAACGTGCTCGTGCACGTAAACGTGAACGTGAACGTGAACGTACCCGAAAAAGCAACTTTTTCCGCTCCCGCCCGACATAGAGTAGTATGCTCGACTATGAAAAACTAGACGTCTACCGAACAGCGCTCGAGTTCGTCATCACTACGATTGAGATTCGTGATCGTCTTCCTAGAGGAAGCGCGGCAAAACCTACCCCATAGTCT
>JBIIOE010000169.1:0-5474 GCA_044337105.1 Bdellovibrionota bacterium
CCATGCTTTCCAAGCTATGCCTTCAGCCAGTGTGACTCCTCCTCCGGGTACGTTCACGTTTACGTGCACGAGCACGTTCACGTCGCGATAATACCGAGTCCTACCCACTCGATTCCGCGATGACCCATTTCTTAAGGCTCAATCAGTCGCATCGCGGCAGAAGCAGATCTTGAAGGCAGCTATTGGTAGGCAAAAACTCTGCGCTTTGCCCATGAAGGGTGCCTACTTAGGATCGGAAAATAGCTTACACTACCCGAGAGAAGTGGGTCATTAGTTGGAATACGGAGGTAAAGAGGATGAGCGCACAGGTAAGTACTCATGATCAAGCTGATCAGCCGGTGAGCTTTGAAGCTCTCAGGCATCCATGCCTCGATGCCCTTTATCGCCTAAAGCCTTCGTCAGTATGGCCGCCCCGACTCGGAATGGAGCTCGTGGCACGAATCGAATATCTCTCTCTTTTGGTCAACGAAACAGATCCGCTCAACGTGAAAGATCCGGCCCCTTATGAGGCGTGGTTCAACGAGGAGCAAGAGCGCTTGATGGGAGATAACCTGGGTCGAGCGGCTGAGGTAGCGTTAGCTCGAGCGCATGCGATGAGGGATCTTGATGTTCAGCCGATTGAGGTTATAGGGGTCTGTCATGCGTTGCGAGAGGCTCAACGCATGCTTGGCACGAGACTCGGAGGTGCAGGTGTGCTGAGTCAGTTGACCAAGGGTAATCTGCTTGGTCCTTGCTATGATTATCAAGTAGGTCGGCTGATAGGCAGGGCGCTCACTGAGATCGAACCACGCGAGAAGCGAGCGTGGGAAGAATTTCGATCTGATGTGCGCTGCGATCAACACGATCGCGAGCGCGTGTTCGGAGTACTGCTTCAAGGTATTCCGCGGCGTTTTTACGATAAATTGTTCGGAGATGATCCTTATGCGAAGCCGCAAAGCGATCGCCCTCCGACGAAGGGCTGTTGGCATTTTGTGTCCTCTCCCCCTGAAACGGTGCTGCGAATTCTGAATTACATTCCCGATGAATCGAATGTGCGGGTGCTAGACTTGGGATCTGGACCAGGAGCCTTCGTGTTACCAGCCGCGTTGTGTCGGAGGGGAAGCTTTGTTGGAGTGGAGCTGGACAAGTCGCTGGTTACAAGGGGCAGAGCCATGATCGAGCGAAGCGGTCTTCAAGGGACAGCGTTCAAAGAAGAGAACGTTCTTGAGACAGACCTCAGTCAAGCAACACACCTTTACATCTATAGTCCTCTAAGAGATCGCGGATTGATGAGGGAGTTGGTTGATAGGATCGGCTCTGAGGCCTCTCAGCGCGCACTAACGGTCATAGCAGGATATGATCCTTTCGTAGGGGAGCTCCGAAGGTGTCAGGAGTTACAGGAGCTCGGTGAAGAGTGTCACCGAGCGGTCTTTGTATCAAAGCAATACGGGACGGTTTGATGACGGTCGCCGCGTGGCTAGAAAAGAGGATCTGATTAGCGCGTTCGGCCCCCCACAGGCTCAAGGCCGCCCCACTGACGGCCGATATGGTAGGCAAGGTCAGCGAGGCATAGTCAAAAATGCGTATCCTTATAGCTCAGCAAGACTCGGAGACAGTCGCGGTGATTCGTTCGGCGATCACGCCAGAGCACATCATAGTTGAGGCTAACGATGGGGACGCTGCAGCCGCCCTCATTACCGATGCAAGTGAGCGGGCCGTTCCATACGATCTCTTGATTCTGGACCTGCAGATGCCTGGTATGCCTGGGCTAGAGATTTTGTCCCTCTTACGTTCGCTCGAAGAGCCGCGTAAGCTGGCGGGGGGTGTTACCACTCGCGTGCTGATAGTGAGCGAGAGTACGGCGGGGAGGTTCATATACGGAGCCCATTCCATGTCATGTGAGGGATATCTGGTTAAGCCGTTGGACCCGTCGAAGTTCAACGAAGCTCTGGATCGCGTGTGTCCGCGTCAATAAAGCCGGTGCTGACCTGCTTGCGGAGCGTTGATATCGTTATATATTTTGAGACAAAAGGTGATGGTCGCGGGGATCGACCCTTTGGTGTATCATAATTGAAGGATCGAGGTTCTATACACTAGGACGGCGGCGGATTAGCCTCAGATAGTAATGGGACATCGGAGCTAACAAGCCAAACGATAGTCGTTATAAAGAAGAGACCTAATGACAGGATACGGACGACGAGCGGGTGACCCTAAAGGTGCTTCAAAAGAGATGGAGGTCGCGTTTCCCGAGTCGAGCGTGATGCAGGCTCTGGTAGGAGACAAAGACGAGAACTTAAAGGTCATCGAGCGTGATCTCGGATTGAAGATAGGCCGTAGTCCGAACGGGCTTCTCTTGGTAGGGCAAGATACCGACGTCGAGCTAGGCAGCGATCTCCTCGTGCAGTTGCGCGGATTGGTCGAGCAGGGCGAGGTGATTTTCAAGGGCGACGTAGAGCGCGCTATCCGCATGCTGTCGGGCAATCGCAAGCTGCAACTCGAGGAGTTGTTTCGAGACGAGATACGGGTTTCGGGAAAGAGAACGAAGATCGTACCGAAGACCTTCAAACAAAAGACCTACATCGAGCAGATCAAGAATCACAGCGTCGTTCTCGGCGTCGGACCGGCAGGAACAGGTAAGACCTATCTCGCTATGGCGATGGCCGTTTCTGCGCTCGTTAACAAAGAGGTAAAACGGATAGTGTTGTGTCGTCCGGCGGTGGAGGCTGGTGAGAAGCTGGGATTCCTTCCGGGGGATATGGCGGAGAAGGTCAATCCGTACCTTCGACCGTTGTACGATGCCCTACACGACATGGTTGATTTCGACCGTGCCAAGGAGATGGTTGAGAAGGGAGTGGTAGAGGTCGCCCCGCTCGCTTTTATGCGTGGTCGCACCTTGTCGAATGCGTTTGTAATTCTCGACGAAGCTCAAAATACTACTCCGGTGCAGATGAAGATGTTTCTCACCCGTCTAGGATTCGGTTCGACGTGTGTAGTGACCGGAGATATTACGCAGATAGATCTGCCGCGAGGCATGATGTCGGGGCTCTCTCATGCGCTGAAAATCTTGAAAGACGTGCCTGGCATAGCAGTAGTTCAATTTTCGGAAGAGGATGTGGTGAGACATCCGCTCGTGTCACGCATCATTCGGGCCTACGACCAAGATGAAGTTTAAAGGGCCCTCTCGGGGGCTTAGTAGCACCGCAGTAGCTGTCTTCGTGCTTCAGGCGTTGGTGGCAGCGGTGGCTGAGCTGTGCTTAGGGGCAATCTCCTCGAGCGATGAAGTTGCCGCCCGAGTGTCACGGGCTTTCGGTGTCCTGCTCACCCTCTTTGTTTTGCACATGGTAGCCAAGCTCGCACTCACAGGATATCGCACTCGTAATTCCAAGCCACACGTGTGGCTGTATTTACTGCTTGCTCTGTCAGTAGTGCTGGTTTCGATAGTGAACGTCCTCGGTCTCGCACTGATTCATTACTCAGCACAAGGTGCGGCCGGCCTAATCTCTAGAGAGTCGTTGTCTTTCTTTCTCCCAGTGACGTCGGCGGTACTGTTGATTCAGTCGGTGCTCGGGTTGCATTTCGGGATCATGGCATCGCTCTTCGGCGCTGTGCTCGTTGGGTTGTATCTGCCCATGCCTGAAGTTTCGTTCATGGTGGTGCTCACCACGTCGCTGGTTGCTTGTACGAGTTTCATGCAGGTGCGTTCGCGTTCGGCATATCTCAAGGCGGCACTGAACATCGCTCTGATAGCTGTTCCGTTCGCTATCATCTCTATCGTGCTGTATCCGCCGCTCGGTATCGTAGATGCCAGCTCGAGGGTGTTGGGTTGTCTGGTTGCTGGCTGCTTGAGCGCATTTCTGGTTGTTGGAATTACGCCCGTGGTGGAGTACCTCGGGGGGTATGCGTCGGATATGCGGCTGATTGAGATGGCGACCCTCGATCATCCGTTGTTGAAGGAGTTGAGTGTTCAAGCGCCCGGGACATGGAATCACTCGATGGTAATCGGCATGATGGTCGAGTCGGCGGCGGATGCTATCGGAGCCAATCCGGTAGTGTGCCGTGTGGGGGCGTACTTTCACGACATCGGCAAGATGAAGAAGCCCTTGTACTTCGTCGAGAATCAGGTCCCGGGAGAGAATCGACACGACAAATTGAGCCCCTCGATGTCGGCGCTCATCATCCGTTCTCACGTTAAGGATGGAGTGGAGTTGGCTCGTAAACATAAGCTGCCTAGCCTGATTGAGGATCTTATTCCTCAGCACCACGGAACCTCGACTATTGAGTATTTTTACGAGAAAGCTCGCAAGGAGGCAGAGGAGCTGGGTAAGGACGTCGATGCTGTCGACAAGAGCCTGTATTCGTATCCCGGGCCCCGACCGCAGACGCGCGAAGCGGGTCTGCTCATGTTGGCAGATGGTATAGAAGCCGCCGCACGAACTTTGAGCGATCCATCCTTCGATCGCATTCAGGGTATGGTGCAGAAGATGATCAACAAGGTCTTCGCGAGCGGAGAGCTCAATGAGTGCGAGCTCACCCTGCGTGACTTGCACCTTATCGCAAAGTGCTTTACGCGTGTGCTGTCTGGAATTTACCACCAGCGGATCGCGTACGCGGAGCCTGCGGAGAAGGTCAACGAGCCTGCCGTGGAAGACGGAGAGCAGGCCAATCGAGGCGAAGCAAATCGTCGCGACCGGCGCGTTGAAAACCTCAAGAGGTTGGGCGTTGAATGAAGCGTAAAATTTCTAGAGCTGAAGTAATCAAGGTGACGCGTGCATGGCATGTAAATCTCTTGCTTGAGAGTCGAAAGCTCAACATCTCTGCTGCTGTTGTCCGTAAGATGGTGCTTGCAATCCTGGAGCAGGTGGAAGGAGAGATTTCGGCTTTAGAGGTACAGGAGCTGAGCGTAGTGATTACGGACGATAGACGTATTCGAGTCTTAAACCGTGAGTTTCGAAAGAAGGACAAAGCGACTGATGTACTCTCGTTCCCGCAGCTCACGAAGGCCGAAATTCTTGGAAAGAAGCGAGGGTTCGTAGGGAGCTCATTGGGCGATCTCGTCATATCAAGTGAGACGACCTTGCGTCAGGCGAAGGAGTTTGGTGTCACTAAGCGAGAAGAGCTGCTGCGGCTTGTTGTGCACGGAGTATTGCATCTGTGTGGATATGATCACGAGAAGGTGCCGCACAGCGAAGCGCAGCGGATGCGCCGGCGAGAGCGCACCATTCGGACACGGCTCCTAGGCGAGTTCGTCGAGGGACAAAAGACCACATAGTTTATCGGACATCACCGGACCGCGGAGCTTCCGCTCCGCCTGTTAGTAGTGTTGTGATGCCTACGGAAGGCGGACTAGAAAGTCCGCGGTGCGTGGGGATACGTGCAGCGCATGGACCGCGGAGCTTCCGCTCCGCCTGTTAGTAGTGTTGTGATGCCTACGGAAGGCGGACTAGAAAGTCCGCGGTCCGTGGGGATGCGTGCAGCGCATGGACCGCGGAGCTTCC
>JBIIOE010000076.1:0-17298 GCA_044337105.1 Bdellovibrionota bacterium
AGTCCGCGGTCCGTGGTGATACATCCAGCGCATGGACCGCGGAGCTTCCGCTCCGCCTGTTAGTAGTGTTGTGATGCCTACGGAAGGCGGACTAGAAAGTCCGCGGTGCGTGGGGATACGTGCAGCGCATGGACCGCGGAGCTTCCGCTCCGCCTGTTAGTAGTGTTGTGATGCTTACGGAAGGCGGACTAGAAAGTCCGCGGTCCGTGGTGATACATCCAGCGCATGGACCGCGGAGCTTCCGCTCCGCCTGTTAGTAGTGTTGTGATGCCTACGGAAGGCGGACTGGAAAGTCCGCGGTGCGGTGATGACACAGGCTGAGATGGGCCGGTGTGGTCGGAGTTTCTACCTTTGCTGAATGTGCTAAAGCTAATGAGTATATGAAACTCGACTCGTTCCACCACGTAGCCCTAATTGTAAGCGACTATCAGCGGTCCAAGGATTTTTATACTCAGGTTCTTGGGTTCGAGGTGAAGGCCGAAAACTACCGAGCGGAGCGTGAGTCCTACAAGCTCGACCTGGTTGGGCCCAACGGGATGCAGCTTGAGCTGTTCTCTTTTCCCTCGCCTCCCCCACGCCCAACACGTCCAGAGGCGTGCGGATTGCGGCATCTTGCCTTTCGAGTTTCTGATATCGATCGAGCGCGCGCCGATTTGACCGCCGCAAATATCTCCTGCGAACCAATACGAGTTGATGAGCATACTGGGAAACGGTTTACGTTCTTTTCCGATCCCGATGGGCTGCCACTTGAGCTCTACGAAGAGTGATGGCCCAAAAGGCAATTGTGCGGGAACTGCTCTTTACAGGAGACGGAGGAAGCTTCATTAAATCGGTTTGACGGCTGCTCAGAAGCAACGTATACCCAAAGACATGACTCTTCTACATGATCCATCTGAGCTGAAATACAAGCTCCAAGGGCTTAGCGAGCGCGTTGAAGTCCTTAGGGGGTTTCTTTGACATCCCTACCCTTACGACCAAGGTAGAGGAGCTCGAGCTTCAGTCCCAATCAAATGACATCTGGAACGACGCGACAAAAGCCAAGGCGGTGATGCGTGAGCGTGCGCAGTGCACCGAACGACTCGAACAGTTCAAGAAGCTCGAATCCTTGAAGGGCGATGCGGAAACAGCCTTCGAATTGGCGCGAGAGAGTGGCGACGATGAATTCATGGGAGAAGCCGCACAGTCGATTCAAGAGCTCGACTTCGCAGTAGGTTCGCTCGAGTTCAAGTGCAAGATGAACGGTGAGTTCGACAGCCAATCTGCGATTATCGAGATCAATGCCGGCTCCGGTGGTACTGAAGCGCAGGATTGGGGCGAGATGTTGCTGCGCATGTATCTTCGATGGGCAGAGCGAAAGAAGTTCTCAATCGAGGTCATGGATTACCAACCTGGTGAGGGAGCGGGTATCAAGAACGCAACAGTTCTTCTGGGTGGTCCTTACGTGTATGGGCATCTACGCAATGAGTCAGGTGTGCACCGCTTGGTGCGAATATCTCCGTTCGACTCGAACGCGCGGAGGCACACATCGTTCGCTTCGGTCACCGTTACTCCCGATATAGAGGAGGAGGTTGAGGTCGAGGTGAGCGAGAGCGATCTGCGGGTGGACACCTACCGTTCATCCGGGGCTGGAGGCCAGCACGTCAACAAGACCGACTCGGCAGTGCGTTTGACGCACGTTCCAACCGGGATCGTGGTGGCGTGCCAGAGCGAACGCTCACAGCACAAGAATAAGTCACGAGCGATGAAGATCCTGAAGTCCAAGCTCTATGAACTGCAACAAGAGCAGCAGCGAGACAAGATGGACGCGCTCAAGGGACAGCGTAAGAAGATCGATTTCGGCAGTCAGATACGTAACTACGTCATGCAGCCGTATCAGCTCGTGAAGGATCTGCGCAGCGATTACGAGACCTCTGATGTGAATGCGGTGCTCGACGGTGAGATCGATGCTTTGATCGAGTCATGTCTCCTGAATTGAAATTCGAGATCTAGTTAGGCGGTGGGTTGCCTCGATATACGGCGATTAACAACGTCACCCGTGTTTGAGAAAATGCGGTCGGGAGATTTGCACACAGTCTAGGGGTGATACTGAAGAGCACGTTGAAGAATCACAATTTGAACCGAGCGCAGAAGGGGTAGCCTCGTATGAGCCAGAGCAAATCGTTGATACGCCAGCGCCCCCGGGGCGCTCGCCCTTCTTAAGGGAAACGAGCTTCAGCGGGCTTGCACGTAGATTTCATACTGTCACCAGTTTTGGCTTAGGGCGTATACTGCGAGATTAAAGGGATACTCGTTAGAGAATTCGAGGCTGAAGGATGAAGCTTGGAGTAAGAGCAGAGCTGCTCAAGGAGCTCGCCCTGGAGGGAGCGATACCAGCGCCGGACATCGGTATCAGGGCTGGCGTTGATTCGTGGCACCCGGTGTACCGCGGGCGACCGGTAACGAGCTTCGCTTCGTGGGACCTCCTCGATCTTCATACTCGGCGCGAACTACAGAGCGCGTTGGTTAAGGCGGTCAACGATGCAGGCTTTGGCGTGGCCTCAGCGCGGTTGGCTGGCGGCCTGTCACTGAGTCATCTCCAGTGTGAGCAGCGCCTGGCCCAGTTCCTCGGGGCAGAGTCTGCTACTCTTTTCACTAATAGGAATCAGGCTGTTCTGTCTACTATAACGGCGTTGTGCGGTGAGGGCTCGGTGGTGCTCGGTCCAGCGCTCGCGAGTCTGCCCCTCGCGGACGCCTGTGCTCTCTCGCATTCTGAGTACGGAGAGTATGAGAATCCCGAACAGCTACGGACGCTCTTAGAGCGCTATGGCGGTCTTCGACGAGTTTTGGTCGTGGTTGAAAGTATATCCCCTCTTACCGGGGAGATGTCGGAAATTGTTGAGATAAATCGGATAGTTGAGCAGCATGGCGCATGGCTTCTCGTGGATGAGACGGCGGCGCTCGGGTTGGGCGGCATGCGAGGTGCTGGGTCTTCGGAGCTACTCCCCGCGCCCCCTGCCCTGCTGGGCAGGATATGTGGGTTTCTGTCGCTGCTGGGCTCTGAGGTCGCAGGGGTAGTTGGTCCTCCTGAGTTGAAGGAGGTTGTGCTGCGACGCTCGCGCTATCTGCGCTTCGATCCCCCTCCCCCTCCTTCGGTTGCGCAGGCCGTAGAAGTTGCACTTGGTGTGGTTGAGCTATCCATTCTCGGTAGAGAGCGGCTTGCGGCTCGAGCCCTCCGTGTTCATCAGGCTCTTAAGGCACAGGGATGGAAGGTCGGGCTTTCTCAGGAGACGCCGATTGCATCGGTGGCGTGCGACACGCTCCAAGTAGCGCGAACCATCCAGGAGGCCCTCTTGCAACGCGGGGTCTATGTGGATGCCTTGGCTGCTAAGGGGGTTCGAAGGACGGGTGCTGTTGTGAGGGCTCTTCTTTCACTCCGCCATTCAGAGGCAGAGGTTGAGGCCCTACTCGAGGGGTTCGCGGAGGTAAGGAAGCGCGTCGCCCCAGTTCAATCTAAGGGCGAATAGCCTATTGTGTTCCACGTGGAACAATCCTGCACAGAAGCTTCCGGGAAACTTGAGGTGTTCCACGTGGAACAAATCTCTTTGATGTTGTTCCTGCACTCTACTCGTGGTACCTCTTTGACCTTCTTCCACCGTCAGTTGTTGAATCTATTGCTATGGCCCATATCGTTGCTCTTGCTAATCAGAAAGGCGGCGTTGGTAAGACTACCAGCGCTGTGAGCCTCTCAGCACAGTTGGCTATCCTTGGATTTCGAGTTCTACTCCTCGATTTTGACCCTCAATCGAGCGCCACCAGTGGTATTGGGCTCGAAAAACACCCAGAGGGAGCCGATCTCTATGACGTGTTTTTCGGAAGGTTGAAGCTCGCAGAGGTGGTAGTGCCCTCCTCCATCGAGAACCTAAGGGTGGTTCCGGGCTCCCCTGACCTCGTGAGCTTGGAGCTTGAGCTCGGGAAGACTCCGGGTCGTGAGCTCATATTGAGGAGTGCCTTGGCCGATATCGAGGCGGAGTACGATGTCATTCTGATCGATTGTCCCCCCTCTTCCGGCTTGCTGACGCTAAACGCCCTTGGAGCAGCTCGCTGGGTTCTCGTTCCGCTGCAAGCTGAGTATTACTCCCTAGAGGGACTCTCTGGCCTCCTGAACACGATCTCCTTCGTGCAGCAGACCTTTAATCCTAAGCTCGAAGTGCTCGGCGTATTCCTCACGATGTTCGATGCCCGCACGAACCTCTCCATCCAGGTATACGAGGAGGCAGAGCGGCATTTCGCAGAGCGACTTTTCCGAACCCGGATTCCACGCAACGTGAAGCTTTCGGAGTGTCCGAGTCATGGACTTCCGATCTGCCTCTACGACTCCCAGAGTGCCGGTGCGCGAAGCTACCTTTCGCTGGCTGGTGAGCTGATGGAGAGGCTTGGGCTGGATAATACCGGTGATGCAAAGGCAGCGTAACTGTTCCACGTGGAACACCTAGTAAGGAGAAGTCATGGATTCAAAAAGCCTTAAGAAGAATACCCGTTCGGCGCTTGGCCGAGGTTTGAGCGCGCTTGTCTCTTCAGCGCCCGCAGTCGCTGTCGTTCCGCAGCAGGAGCCTGCAAATGTTACCGATGTCTCAGTTGAGTCGCCTACGACGGGAGTGACTTTTCTGCCCTTGGCTGAGCTGCGCGCGAACCCCACGCAGCCGCGAACGCACTTCTCTGAGCAAGAGGTTGCTGAATTAGCTGAGTCAATTAAGGCACTTGGCGTTCTGCAGCCAATTCTTGTTCGGCGCTATAACGGTGAATACCAGATCGTTGCCGGTGAGCGACGATTCCGAGCTGCAACTCGTGCAGGTCTCGCGCAACTCCCTGTAATTATTAAGGAACTCGACGAGAGGCAAACCCTTGAGATAGCCTTAGTTGAGAACGTTCAACGTCAGAATCTCAATCCCCTGGAAGAAGCAAAGGGATATCAAAGGCTTATGGACGAATTCTCGCTCTCTGCTCAAGAGGTAGCAGAGCGGGTAGGGAAGGATAGGGCAACAGTTGCAAACCTTGTTCGAATATTGCGCTTACCGGCCGGTGTGCAAGAGATGGTGGCCGATGGTCGTATCTCTGTTGGGCATGCAAAGGCGATCCTCACCGTAAAGGAGCCGTCAGCGCAAACGAATTTAGCCAACAAGGTTCTCGCCGAAGCGCTCTCGGTGCGGGCGCTTGAGGCGATCGTTTCCCGCGTGGTGGTCTTCGATGCAGCTAAAAAAAGCAGCGATGAAAAAGAAGTAAAAAAGAGCCGCGAAAGTGCGGTATATCCTGAGCTCGAAGAGCGGCTTCGGAATGCGGTCGGTACGAAGGTTTCGATCCATCGCACGAAGCAGGGGGGCTCGATAGAGCTTCACTTCTTCTCGGACGCTGAGCTTGATCGTCTCGTAGAGATTCTCAGCGCCTCTCGTGAGTAGATAGGCCTAATGGAGGGTTTATGAGTAATGCAGTCGCCAACCCAGACCGTTTTTTTGATGACAAGTTAGGGCAGATTTCGCAATCCCGGACGCAGTCGCGCGCGACCGTTATCGGCGCAGGCGCTTCGATCCGCGGCGATATCAAGGCCGACGGAGAGGTGGTGGTTGCTGGCAGCGTTCACGGCGAGGTCTCAGCAGGGCAGCGGATCGTCGTTGCGTTGGGTGGACAGATCGAGGGTCATCTGCACGCCCCTGAAATAGTTATCGACGGCAAGCTCGTCGGTGATGGTCATGCCACTACCTCCTTAAGTATCGGAGAAAAAGGCGAGGTCCGAGGGGACCTCTCGACCCCTTCTATCGTGATCGCCTCAGGGGCGACCTTCGTTGGTCGGTGTTCGATGCCGGCGGCCGAAGGGTAGTGGCTCACAATATTTTAGGTGACGTGCGCCTAGGTTGATCAAAAGAACAAAATCGTAGACTCTTAGCGCCATGAATACCTCAAGCAGCCTCCAGCCCATCCTCGACTTTGTGGACCTTACCGTCGACGACCTCAAGATGATCGCGGTCGGAACGGTTCTCATCTTCGGATTGTACTTCGCGTTGCGACGCAAATTATTCGTTCCGATGCTCGAACATGTTGAGCATCGTGAGGGGGTTACAGTCGGAGCCCTGCACACAGCGGATCAAATGAGACAAAAGGCCGAAGCCCTGCGTGCTCGTTACGACGAGGCTCTCTTTCAGACTCGCGTAGAGGCAAATCGTGAGAGAGGGGATGTCGTTTCCAAGGCGCAGAGCGAGGCCCAGGCAATTATCGAACGAGCAGAAGCCGACGCAGCACAGGAGCTGCAAGCCGGGCGTTCGGCTCTTGGGCAACAGATTGAGGAGGCTCAGGCCAAGGCAGACGCTGAGGTCCAGGCTTTGGCCGAGACCTTGGTAACCCGGGTTGATGCCCAGCTTACGGTGCACTGAGAGGAGCTCCGTACGCGGCGCGGAAGTGGCCTAAACCCCTAGAAAATAATCGGACTAAGGGGTGACTTATTCGCCCAACCTGGTTATCCTACCGCCGCCGCTCCGTGTGGTTCCCCCACGGCTAGTCTGAGTTGATGGAGATTAGTTTCCAAGACTATGAAACGTTTCCAAAGAGCTTGCGTGATGTCACAAATAATTTCGCGTTCGTCCGGTCGCTTTAGTGCTCATTTCTGCTTGCTGTCAGCCGCGCTTCTTCTCGCCGCATCGGTGATGTTCCTCGGTACCTCGGAGGCTTACGCCTCTGGGGGTGAGGGGCACGTTCCATCACCGTGGGATCTTCGTTTCCTCTGGCTCAACTTCCTTCTCTACGTAGTGTTGCTCTACGTACTGCTCCGCAAAGTCGTTGCCTCCAGTTGGAATGCTCGCCGTCAACGCGTGGAGAGGTCTGTTGTATCGGCCACCAACGAGATGCAGTCAGCAGAGAAAGAGCTTCGCTCGATTGAAGAGATGGTTCGCGATCTCAAGGCGCAGCAAGAGACGGCTCGCGCAGAGGTGCTAACTCTCGCGAAGGAAGAGGCTTCCTCAATCGTACGTACCGCCGAGGAGCGCGCGTCGCGTATTCGCTCGCAGGCCAAGGAGCTTCTCCAGGGAGAAAAGAGATCGGCGGAGTCGTCGTTCCGCAGTGCGCTTGTTGCTCGCGCTGTTGATCTCGCGCGCTCGAAGTTCTCAAGTGGTCAGTACTCCAGTCGGCAAGATGCATACGTGGCCGCAGCAGTAGACCGTGCAAAGAGGCTCGTACAGTAAGTAACGAAGGAGGGCAGGGGATGAGTTCAGGAAAAGAGGAGAGGGTGGCAAAGCGATACGCTAAAGCCCTCTTTGACGTGTGCAATCCGGCCGATTTCGACAAAGTGCAGACGCAGCTCAACGCGCTCTCTGCTGCATGGGCAGTATCGGGTGATCTGCGTGACAGCATGCTCAATCCGCGCATCGCAACCGCAGCGCGCATTTCGATAGTCGATAGCGTCGTTGACTCTCTGGGCGGATATGCAACTGAGCCCGTCAAGCGCGTGGTTCACACGCTGGTAACGCTCAGGAAGGCTGCGATAGTTACTCCGCTCGCAGAGATCTTCGCACTCTTTGTGGCCGAATACCGTAAAGCGCTCTCGCTCGATATTACTGTCGCTTCCGAGTCGCAGGCGTCCTCGGTAGAGGCGCTCAAGGGGCAGCTCTCTCAAGCTCTCGGTGGCGAAGTTACCTTGCAGGTCAAGAGTGACCCGTCGCTGCTCGGCGGTCTCACGATTCGACTCGGCGATAGATATCTCGACCGTTCCGTTGCGGGAACTCTGCAACGTATGGCGTTACAGTTGGTGCGTTAACTAAAGGCTCGAAGAAAGTTTTAGACACGAGGTAAGGAAGATATGGACATACGTGCTGATGAAATTAGCAGGATAATCAAGGACAAGATCGGCAACCTCTCGAACGAGCAGGATCTGACCGAGGTTGGTACCGTACTCAGCGTAGGTGACGGTATCGCTCGTGTATACGGTCTCGGTAAGGTCGCTCTTCAAGAGATCGTAGAGTTTTCAAACGGAACTCGCGGACTCGCGTTCAACCTCGAAGAGGACAACGTGGGCGTGGTCGTCATGGGCGACACCTCACAGATTCGCGAAGGTGATTCAGTGCGTCGTACCGGACAGATCGCGTCCGTACCTGTCGGAGAGGCGCTCATTGGTCGCGTGGTTGATGCGCTTGGCAATCCTATCGACGGCCTCGGTGACATCAACGCTACAGAGCAGCGTCGTGTGGAGATCAAGGCTCCTGGTATCGTTCGTCGTAAGTCTGTACACGAGCCGATGCAAACCGGTATCAAGGCTATCGATTCGATGACCCCAGTAGGCCGAGGACAGCGTGAGCTGATCATCGGTGACAAGAAGACCGGTAAGACCACGGTAGCCATCGACACCATCATCAATCAGAAGGGTAACGGCGTAATCTGTATCTACGTTGCTATCGGCCAGAAGCGCTCCTCGGTTGTTCAGGTAGTCGAGCGCCTCAAAGAGTACGGCGCGATGGATCACACGATCGTCGTAGCGGCTACTGCTTCCGAGCCCGCACCACTCGCCTTCCTTGCTCCGTACACCGGATGCACGATGGGTGAGTACTTCATGGAGAAGGGAAAGCACGCGCTCGTCATTTATGATGATCTGTCGAAGCACGCAGTGGCGTACCGTAGCGTATCGTTGCTGCTCCGTCGTCCACCGGGACGAGAGGCTTATCCTGGCGACGTATTCTATCTCCACTCTCGCTTGCTGGAGCGTTCGGCTAAACTGAGCGATGAGCTCGGTGCAGGATCGCTCACCGCGCTTCCTGTGATCGAGACACTCGAAGGTGACGTTTCGGCGTATATTCCGACCAACGTAATCTCGATTACCGATGGTCAGATATTCCTCGAGGCAGACCTCTTTAACTCCGGTATCCGTCCGGCAGTGAACGTGGGTCTATCGGTTTCCCGTGTAGGCGGAGCCGCTCAGGTGAAAGCGATGAAGAAGATCGCCGGAACCTTGCGTCTGGAGCTAGCACAGTACCGCGAGAAGCAGGCCTTCGCGCAGTTCGGTTCGGACCTCGATGCGGCCACTCGTGCACAGCTGGCGCGCGGTGCCCGTCTCGTGGAGATCTTGAAGCAGGGGCAGTACGTCCCGATGCCCGTGGAGCTCCAAGTTCTCTCGATTTACGCTGTAACGGGCGGCTTCGTTGATAAGCTCGAGGTTTCGCAGGTTCGCGAGTTCGAAGAGGCGCTTCACCGCCATATGCTCACGGCGCATGCCGATGTCATGGACGAGCTCCGCAAAAAGCTTGAACTCGACAAAGAGATGACCGAGAAGCTCAAGAAGTGCATCGCCCCATTCGTTGACCAGTTTCTTGCCGGTGCGACAGCCAGCTTGAACGGCGCTTCGAATGGAAAGGCTTCGCCGGCGAAAGAGAAGTCGGCTCAGCAACACGCAAACGCAGCATAAGGACTCCAGACGATGGCAGGCCTCAAAGAGATTCGCCGGCGCCTCAAGTCGGTGAGCAATACGAAGAAGATTACCTACGCGATGAAGCTCGTGTCTGCGGCGAAGCTCCGCAAGACGCAGGAAGCGGTAGTGAAATCTCGCTTATACACCGACGCGTTGAAAGGGGTGCTGGCGCAGCTCGGAACGGGAGGGGATTATTCCCACCCGCTTCTCGAGGCTCGTGCAAGCGTGAAACGCATTCGAGTGCTGGTTCTCGGCGGAGCTCGCGGCCTATCCGGCGCATACAACACCAACGTGAATCGTATGGTGGAAACGGTCTCGAAGGACCTCGCTGCGAAGAACCCAGGTGCTCAGGTCTCGTGGGTTATTCTCGGCAAGAAGCCCGCCGAGTACTTCCGCCGCGTGGAGCGTCAATACGAGGAGGCTATCGAGACCCTCCCTGACGATCCGAACGCCTGGCCGATAAATGACGTGTGTCAGAAACTTGAGATCGGGTTCCTCAAGGAGGATTTCGATGAACTGCACATCATTTATACGCGATTTCGTTCGGCGATATCGCTCATCCCTACGACCGAGCAGCTCTTTCCGCTCAGTCGAGAGGCGCTCTCGGGCGATGCGGCCAATGCACCAACCGAGCGCAACGACATCGCTATTTTCGAGCCGAATCCACAGCGTGTGTTCAATGCCGTAGTTCCCCGTATTGTACGAGCGATGGTTCGCCAAGCTGCGTTCGATACCAAGGCGAGTGAGCATGCGAGTCGCATGACTGCGATGGATAACGCTACGAAGAATGCATCAGAACTGATCGACACCCTTACGCTCAAGCGTAACAAGCTTCGACAGACAGGTATTACAAATCAGCTCCTCGACATCGTGGGTGGAGCAGAGGCTCTCAAGTAACGAAAGGTAGAAGGATATGAGTGAGACAATGGGACGCAAAGGAAAGATCGTACAGGTACTCGGCGCCGTTATCGACGTGGAGTTCCCCCAGGGCGGAGGTATTCCGAAGATCTACGACGCCGTGGTCACAACCAACCCGACCATCGACGATAAAGAGAACAACCTGATCCTCGAGGTTGCGCAGCACCTCGGTGACAACATGGTTCGTTGTATCGCGATGGACTCCAGCGAAGGTCTCGTTCGTGGACAAGAAGTGGTCGACACTGGCGCTCCCATATCGGTTCCGGTTGGAGCGAAGACGCTCGGCCGTATTCTCGATGTAACGGGTCGTCCGATTGATGAAATGGGTCCTGTCGACACGGATACTCGTTGGAGCATCCACCGTCCGACACCGTCCTTCGACGAGCAGTCAACCTCCAAGGCGATCCTCGAGACCGGTATCAAGGTCGTAGACCTCATCGCGCCCTTCTTGAAGGGAGGAAAGATCGGTCTGTTCGGCGGCGCCGGAGTAGGCAAGACAGTTATCATCATGGAGCTCATCAACAACATCGCCAAGGCGCACGGAGGATACTCGGTATTCGCGGGCGTGGGCGAGAGAACGCGTGAGGGTAACGACCTCTGGCATGAGATGAAGGACTCCGGCGTTATCGACAAGGCCTGCCTTGTGTACGGACAGATGAGCGAGCCACCAGGAGCGCGTTTCCGCGTAGGACTCTCTGCTCTCACCGTAGCTGAGTACTTCCGTGATGAAGAGAACCGCGACGTACTTCTGTTCGTCGACAATATCTTCCGATTCCTTCAAGCTGGATCAGAGGTATCTTCGCTCCTCGGACGTATGCCGAGCGCGGTAGGATATCAGCCGACCCTTGCAACGGACATGGGACAGCTTCAAGAGCGTATTACCTCCACTAAGAAGGGATCGATCACCTCGATTCAGGCGGTATACGTTCCTGCGGACGATTACACCGACCCAGCTCCAGCAACGACCTTCGGGCATCTCGACGCAACGATCGCCCTCGAGCGCTCAATTGCAGAGAAGGGCATCTACCCAGCAGTAGACCCGCTCACATCGAGCTCGACGGTTCTCGAGCCGAGCATCGTCGGTGCTGAGCACTACCGTGTTGCGCGCAAAGTTCAACAAACCTTGCAGCGTTACAAGGACCTCCAGGATATCATCGCGATTCTCGGTATGGACGAGCTCTCGGAAGACGACAAGCTCACCGTTGCGCGCGCCCGTAAGATCGAGCGCTTCCTGTCGCAGCCGTTCCACGTCGCTGAGACCTTTACTGGTACCCCTGGTATCCACTGTAAGATCGAGGACACGATTAAGAGCTTCGGAGAGCTGGTCGACGGTAAGCTTGATCACCTTCCAGAGCAGGCTTTCTACATGGTCGGAACGCTTGATTCAGTGCTTGAGAAGGCAGAGAAGCTTGCTGCTGAGTACGCTCACGCTGCGTAACGTTGAAGGAGTAGGGCGATGGCAGAGGGAGTGTTCCAATTAAAGGTGTTCTCGGGGCGAGGGCTTGAGTTCGAGTCCACGGCCACGTCTGTGAACCTGAAATCGGCTGTCGGCGAGCTTGGGTTTCTTCCGGGCCACCGCGAGTACGTTGGACTTCTCGCCACTGGCATCGCCGAGTGCGTAACTGACAGCGGTGCAACCGTAAGGTTTGTTGCAGCAGGGGGCGTGTGCACCTACAAGGATGAGGTTTTAACTCTCTTGGCCGATACGGTCGACCTAAAGGACACTGTCGATACCAACGTGCTCAAGCAAGACGAAGGGCTCCTCACGACGGAACTGGAGGGCTTGAGCCTTTTCGATCCAGAGTGGGAGGTCGTCGCACAGAAGTTGGCTCGCATCGAAGCGGTGCGTGAGCTTATCGCTGCTTGAAACCGCATTGAACTGCTCGAAAAGGCAAAGGGGGAAGCCGGAGCTGCGCTACGAGGAGTGAAACTCGTAATTGTAGCCCAGCAGCTATGCGACAATCTGTCCGAAGCAATGCCCTCCCTGTTCTAGTCCTGATCCTGGCATGTCTCTGGAGTTGCTTCCTTTGCTGGCTACTCACGCGCTCGCCATTGGACGACGCGTACATCTTCTTCCGGTACGCCGAAAATTTTCTCCAGGGAAGGGGCTTTGTATACAACCACGGTGACGCCGTGGAGGGGTACAGCAGCTTCTTGTGGCTTGTCCTTCTGACCGTCGGAGCCACCTTTCCGTTTAGGGTGGATCTTGTCGCTCAATCGCTGAGCGTATTTTGTTACCTCGCAACGATCGTCTTATTGTGGCGGATCTGTTTAGGACTCGGTGCTCAAGGAGTCTCCCGTTTCCTACCGCTCCTCTTTCTTTGCAGCGCACCGGCAAATGCGTTGTGGGCTGGCATGGCGCTAGAGACAGCGCTGTTTGGCTTCTGTCTCTTGGCGCTCGCCTATACCTACGTGGTGTTTGATCGCTCTCCTTGGCAGCGCGCTTTTGTCGGGCTCGTTGGGTGCTGTGTAGGGCTCTGCCGCCCCGAAGGAATCGCCTTCTACCTCTGCCTTCTGCTCTTCGACGTTCTCTGGGAGTTGATGTCGAAAAGGAAAATCAGTCTGCCAAGATTACTGCAACTCTCCTCCGGACTTCCCATATTTCTCTTCTACCTGGTCAGCCGATACCAATTGTATGGCTTCCTACTGCCGAATACCTACTACGCTAAAGTGGGATTCACTTTGCGTGTGTGGAGTAACGGCACAAACTATCTTTTGTACTATCTTCAAAACCATATCGTTGCGTGGCCATTACTCGTTGCGGTGGCTGCCTACGGAGCGATGTACAGGAGAGACAAGCTGTGGTGGATTACCTGGAGCCTACTACTTGTGTATGGACTCCTGCTCGTACAAAGCGGAGGAAACAATTGGCCCTTCTGGCGCTACGCCGTGCCTGCCACACCTCTGCTATCCCTTCTAATGGGACAATTTTTATCGGCTGGTTGCCAGGTAGATGGCCTCTCGAATCTATGGCGGCGTCTTGTCAGCGTGACGGTTGCATTTTGGATCCTCGCGATTTGCTACACCAGTGTAAGCGGAGTATTCGGCTCAGCGGCGGTAAGACCCCTGGTCGTCGGCAATTACGATTTTCACCTGTACGCAAAGCTGTTTGGTCGCACGTTTCGAGCCTTGTTGACCGAGCAGCAAAGCATCGCGCTGAATCCGATCCCGTTCGTGGGCTATTACTACGGCGGCTACACGTACGACATGCTGGGCCTGACCGACAAGGTTGTCGCTCATCGGGTCGTCCCCATGGGCCAGAGAGTGCACTCTCACGAGAAGGGCAACGGAGACTACATCTTTGCGATGCGACCCACGGTCATTCGCCTTGGAGGCGGTCTTTCGCTACGAGAGGCGCAGAATGCGGAATTTAGTCGGAGCAACGTGCATTTCCTGGGAGACATTGAACTACTAAACCGGCCTGACTTTACAACTTTTTATCGACTGGCTCATGTGTACATCCCCGCGGCTCGCCGATATCTTCAGTTCTACCTCTTACGCTCACAAAAACTTCGCCAGGTTTCGGAAGAGAGCTTGGACCACATATACAAGGAAACAGTAGCGACCAGAGAGATGTCGCCTCGAGACACGGCCTTGGACAAAGCTCTTCGCTCTATCGAGTATTGCGAATCATTCAAAGCAGCTCAGCTTGTCAGTATTCTCCGCAGACGTTTTTCCCCTCAGTGAGTCAGGAATATGCACGAAGAGAAATTTTGGAAACTCATCACATCTTTGTCAGCTATACTGCTCACTACGGCGATCTGGGGGACCTTGCGCTACCAGTGGCAGCCAGTTGTTTTCACCAACTCTGATTTCGAGGCTGGTGACCTGCGTAACTGGACAGCCGAGGGGCAAGTCTTCTTGCATCAGCCCATTCGAGGCGATAAACCCGCCGAACGGAAACGCGGCTTTTCGGCGCACGTGGGAAAGTATTGGATCGGCACTTTCGAGGCCCCTGACCCGCAGAAGGCGTTGCCAAACCAAACCTTTGGAGACCTGCCTACTGGAAGGCTTGTATCCACGACGTTTCGAATCGCTCGAGACAAAATAAATTTCTTGATTGGGGCAGGGAACGGAACCAGAGAAACGAGCGTGTCTCTGCTCGTTGACAACAGGCCCGTGCTGGTAGAAGTCGGACGAGGATACCAGACAGATAGTGAAAAAATGTCCCGGGTGGTGTGGGACGTGAGTCCGTGGATAGGTCAAAGCGCGCAAATAGAGATAACTGATTTGGCAACAGGCAAGTGGGGCCACATCAATGCTGATGATTTTCGCTACGGAGGTTAGCAATCATTAGCTCCGAGTTGCTCAAGCGCTGAACGTGGAGGTTGGCTCGTATCGAGGTGGTTCGGACCTGGCCCGTGCGAACGCGTTTCTCGAATTGCCGAGCCTTAATGGGATCTCTACTTGGGTTGGCAATTCGCGGGAAGAACGCCTAGTTGCGGGCGCTTACCGCCGTATCTCAATTAATCACTCTCCTGATGCAGGGCTGATCTTGGCCATAAAAGCTGTTCCTATTCCGCATTGAGGGGCTGCCTGCTAATCTAGAGATACCTCCGCGTGAAAGCAGAGATTAGCTTTACTCAGCAAATTTGGCTGTCTCGATCTACCATGTGCGATCTGGAGGGGGATGGCAGCTCCAGCAAGCACTGGATCTGGGAAGACGGAGCCCCACTCTGAGACGTCCCTGTTAGAGGTAAGGATAAGCGCCGAGCAGTGCCGTCGCCGGTCGAGTAAATCGAATACCTCTTCGGCTATCAAAGTCCGTGGAAAGCTCTCTCATACCGTCATGTCACACAGGTGGTTAGCTAGAGAGTGCCTCCGTTCCAGTCCTTGGCGCGGTGTCATCGCTGTGCGCATCTCTCTTCCGCATCGACTGGTCGTAATACGCAGCGCTACCGTGAGCGAACGCTTTCGAGTAGGCCATGCCCTGTTGCGAAATACCGACGGACCTCCAGCCAGCGGCATCATTGGTTGAAATATTCCATTCCATTACGCTCTTGCAGCCTTGTCCGAAGAGCCTGTGCGCCCCGGTCATAGTCTGCAGCCTCAGCAGAGTTACCTGACGCCTCCGCACATCTGGCCAGGGTTTGCAGCACATCGAGCATAAGTGGGTGGTCCGCGCGCATATTCTCACGGAGGCTTTGTTGAGTTTGCACAAGATGCTCGGTAGCTGCCGCGGTCTCTCCCAGGTTGTACTCAATCCTCGCAAACAGTATCCGCGTGAGTGCCATTCTGAGTACTTTCGTCGCGCCCGGCAGAGCCTCGCCGCGGCGCAGGGCTTCTTCGGCGTGCTCGCGAGCATCGAACAGCTCGTTTTTTGAGAACGCTGATTGCGCCTTCCTGTAACAGAATAGCTGCGCGACATCTGGTGGGATGCTGTGAGGTAATTGGTCTCCTAGTGCCTCTAGGGCCTCCAAAGTGTCATCGAAATCATCGGCTGATTGGCCAATGTAGGGCGATCCAGCTGAGAGCAATTCAGCATGAAGTCTCTGTTCCTCGGTCAGGCGCATGTACCTGCCGGTCTGATTCGCCAGTGCCCGGTACCTTTGGGCGGTGTCGGTGTCTTGCGCCAAGTCCCGTTCGTTCGAGCGCAACTCGTAGTAGGAAGAGAGAGCTTGTAGAAATGTCCGTGCGGGTCCGCGCTGTTGGAGAGGAAGAGCGTCGATATACGCGCGCAGCTTAGCTGCAAGATCCTCTTGGTCATTCTCGTTCTGCAGCGCCTCTCGTAGAGCAGGCTGCTCTGCCAATCCTCGCTCGATCTGTGCCCACGCGACATCGAGGTATGTCCTAGCTAAGTGTGGTCGTCCCTCCTGGAGGCATATTTTGGCAGCCTGTAGCCGGAGCATAACTGATATGTACTGTGCTGCGGCTCCTTCTTCTTGTGCGGCCCGGTCAGCGGATACGCAGAGAGCTGGGATGGCGGTATCGACCTCTCCCAAATCCACCAACGCATCTGCTATACGCTGTCGTAATCCATAGCATTGCAGGCTCGGAACACGCGTATCGGATCTCCAAACTTTCAGGTACTGCATCCCGAGTCTATGAGCTTCATGTGCTCTTCCGCACTCGAGGAGTAGCGTGACGTGCGCGTCCTGCAGGTGGACGGGTATGTCGACTGTGGAGTGCTCGGAAAGCGTTGTCCCGCTGATTGCAATGGACAGGATGGATAAAGCTTCTTGGGGGCGGTGGGCTTCCCTGAAGAGCAGCGCCACCTGCAAAGCAACCCCCATAGCCTGCTCCTTGTTGAGTTGCAGACCTTGCTCTAGGTGCCTGCAGCCCCTCCCGAAGTCTGCCTGAGCATCCGTAAGAGATCCCGTGAGATTGTCCGTTCGGAAGCACGCCCTGATGAAGTGAGCTTGTGCGGCGGGCAGAGGGTTCTGCGAAGAGGACCAATCGCAGAGTTCGATGAGTCGGTTGCAGAAGGCGGTTCCGCGCTCGTAATCTTTCAGGCCGATACAGGTTTGCGCGGCGAGCAGGAGAATCCGAGCAGCGAGATCGGGAATTCCCTTTGTGAGTCCTATGGCGGTCTCGTAGTAATCCAACGCAAGCTCTTGACGCCTGGTGGATTCGGCTGCTCCAGCCACTACTATGTAGGTGTCTATCAGGTGGCGGTCGTGGGGCTGGAATACCTGTTTGCCGATCGTAAGAGCACGCTGGCCTGCTTCGAACGCGCCGTTCGTCTCCCCAGCCTCGGCACAGGCGATCAGGGTGCGAATAGCCTCCTCCCAGCTATT
Organism: Bdellovibrionota bacterium; assembly: GCA_044337105.1. Lineage (GTDB taxonomy): Bacteria > Bdellovibrionota_C > UBA2361 > UBA2361 > OMII01 > OMII01. Next base: position 17,074 of record JBIIOE010000076.1, read on the forward strand.
TGTCGAAAGTTTAGGGACCCGAGTGTTCGCGAGATCTTCATGCATAGTAGTCCCGATACTACCAATTGTGAAGGTGCTACTCAAAGAGATTGCTAAGAAGATCAATTGCATTTTTGAAAGCAGTTGATTGCTGTTTCGCGGAAAGGATAGCGGTCGCCAGAGAGCCTCTGGGTTAGTGTCAAAATGACTCGGGGATGGTCAAAATGCGTAATGTTGGGTTGGGGG